>JANOJK010000090.1:0-7135 GCA_031408165.1 Acidobacteriota bacterium
GCGCCCGATCCTGGTCGTCGAGCAGCACCAGCTCGCCGTCGGGCGATGTCCGCGCGGCGCGCCGTGACTCGTGCAGCAGCATCAGCGCGAGCAGGCCGAGCGCTTCGGGTTCCGGCAGCAGTTCGACGAGCAGACGGCCGAGACGAATCGCCTCGGCGGACAGGTCGTGGCGCGTCAGCGACTCGCCCGACGAAGCCGCATACCCTTCGTTGAACACCAGATACACCACGTGCAGGACGCTGTCGAGGCGACCCGGCAGATCGGCGCGCGATGGGACCTGGTACGGGATGCGGGCGTCACGAATCTTCCCCTTGGCGCGGACGATGCGTTGCGCGACCGTGGGGGGTCCGGTGAGGAACGCGCGGGCGATCTCTTCAGTGGTCAGGCCGCAGACCTCGCGCAGCGTCAATGCGATCCGGGCGTCAGGGGTCAGCGCCGGATGGCAGCAGGTGAACACGAGGCGCAGCCGATCGTCCTCGACCGGCGGCGGCTCCTGTTCCGCCGCGTCGCGCGCCTCTGCTTCGAGGCGGCCGGCCAGTTCCGCCATCGAGGCGTCGAACCGGGCGCGGTTGCGCGCCCGGTCGATCGCCTTGAACCGGCCCGCCGACACGAGCCACGCGCGTGGATTGGCCGGGATGCCGTCCCGCGGCCACTGCGCGATCGCGGCCGCGAAGGCGTCGTGCATCGCCTCCTCGGCGCGGTCGAAATCGCCGAGGAGGCGGATCAGCGTGGCGAGAATCCGGCGCGACTCGGCGCGGTAAATCCCGTCGACCGTGTCGCGCATCGGCCTTACGCGCCGAGCTCCATGATCGGACGAACCTCGATGCTGCCCATCGCCGCCGACGGGATCCGCGACGCCACCTGGATCGCATCGTTCAAGTCGCGCGCCTCGATCAGGTAGTAACCCCCGAGCTGCTCGTGGGTCTCGGCGAAGGGGCCGTCGGTGGCCGAGATGCGGCCGTTCCGGACCCGCACCGTCCTGGCGGTCGCGGTCGGCTGCAGACCCTCGCCGCCGAGGTGATGGCCGGTCGCGCGGATGCCGTCGGTGAACGCGAGGTACTCCTCCTTGAGCGAGTCCCACTGCGCTTTCGACAGCGCCCCGAGATTCTTCTCCTGGTTGTAAATGAGGCACAGATACTTCATGGCTGCCCCTCGAACTCCATGATCGGCCGCACCTCGATGCTGCCGATGCGCGACGAGGGGATCCTGGCGGCGACCTGGATGGCCTCGTCCAGGTCCCTGGCCTCGATCAGGTAGTACCCTCCGAGCTGCTCCTGGGTTTCGGCGAACGGCCCGTCGGTGGCGGACACCTTGCCGTTGCGGACCCGGACGGTCGTGGCCGTCTGCACCGGCTGCAGCGCATTGCCGCCCAGGTAGTGGCCGGTCTGCTTGATCCCCTCGGTGAAGGCGAAGTATTCCCCCATGAACGCCTCCCCTTCGCTCTTGGGCATGGATTCGAGCTTCTTTTCCTCGTCGTAAATCAGGCACAGATACTTCATGTCAGGCTCCTTATGCCCGTTAGTCGTCGAAGAGGGCCCCGGATCGACAACGCGTCGCGATTTTTCGAGGGCGCCAGCATGTTCGCGTCCCGGATGACCCATCGGACAGCAAGGAACCTCTGGACGGCGCCACTCCGACAATCACAAAGACACCAAGTCGCCAAGGAACAAGGGAGCCCCAGTCGGCTCGTAGCGTCACTTTTCAACACCACACGCGCCAACCTCCGGCACTTCTGCGTGTTGTGCGTGAGATCGTCGTGACCGGGCTCGCTTCTATTGCCTCGTGACGTTGACGTAGAACAGGTCGGTTGCAACCTCGAAGGTGTTCCTGTTCAGCGGCGTCTTCATCAGGGCCCAGTCGGTCGTCGGACGGATGACCGTCCAGTTGGCGCGCTCCCCCACGCGAACTGGCATCGCGAAGTCGCGCTCGTCGGCCTGCCACCGGTAGGCGACGGCGCCTTCGGTTTCGTTGAACGCGAGCTCGAGGGTCGGGAGATCCGTGCGCCGCAGGTACTGGTTGAACACCGGCGTCAGATTCTGACCGAGTTGTGCGTTGAAGAACGAGACGACGTCCTCCGTCATGATGTTCTGGTACTTGAAGTGCTGGAAGAACTCACGCAGCAGCTTCCACCACCGCTCGTCGTCATTGACCACGTTGCGGAGTGTATGGAGGAACAGCGCGCCCTTGAAGTACATGTCCTGCGGCGGCGTCCTGTGGATGCCGCGCTGGGTGACGATCGGCTCCCGGTTGCGCACCCTGGTCTTGTAGCCGTTCACGTACTTCAGCGCTTCGTCATATCCGAAGAGATGCTCGACGTACAGGTTCTCGAGATACGTCGTCCATCCCTCGTGAATCCACATGTCCGAGACGTCGGCGGCCGACACGGCGTTTCCGAACCACTCGTGCCCGCTCTCGTGGATGATGATGAAATCGAACTTCAGGCTGACGCCCACGCCCGTCCAGTCCCGCTCCAGATAGCCGTTGGCGAACCGGTTGCCGTAGGTGATGGCGCTCTGATGCTCCATGCCGGAGTAAGGGACTTCGATGAGCTTGTAGCCGTCCTTCTGGAACGGGTATTGGCCGAAGAAGCGCTGATACGCCTCGATCATCGGCTTTGCCTGCGCGAACTGCCGCTTCGCGCCGTCGAGGCTGCCCGGGAGCACGTAGAAGTCCAGCGACAGCGCCTGCCCTGCGCCTGTCGAAGGGGGCAGCCGATCGTCGAAGTGCACGTAGTTGCCGATGTTCAGCGACACGTTGTAGTTGTTGATCGGGTACTGCACCTGCCAGTCCCAGCGCGTGTAGCCGTCCCCCAGGTCGGTCTTCCCGAGGAACTTTCCGTTCGAGACATCGGTCAGGCCGTTGGGGATCGCGACGCTGATCTCCATCGTCTCGACTTCGTCGCGCCACTGGTCCTTGTTCGGCCACCAGATGCTCGCCCCCTCTCCCTCGCACGCCGTGAAGATCCAGTCCTTCCCCGCGGGATCCTTCTTGAACGCCATGCCGCCGAATCGCCCCTGCTCCTTCGGCTGGCCCGAGTAGTAGAAGTCGATGGCGTACTCCCGCCCCGTCTTCAAAGTCTGCGGAAAATCCACCCAGACGGTGTTGATCTCGCGCCGGTACTCGAGCGGCGTCCTGCCCAGCAGGATCTTGTCGACGTGCAGGTTGGCGTAGAGATCGAGTTGGATGCGCGAGTCATCCGCGAGCATTCTGAAGCGGATCGTGTTCCGGCCGGCGATCGACTTTTTTTCCGGGTCAACCCGGATGTCGAGGCGGTAGAACAGCAGGTCGTTGTTCGCGCGATACCGTCCGTACTGGCCCCGGAGCACATCTGCTCTGGTGGGCGGCTTCTGTGTTGGCAGCACGGGAGCGGGCGGGGGTGGGGCCGGCGGCGCTTGCTGGCCGAGCGCGAGGACGACGAGCACCGGGGCAAGGATCCGATGAAAAAACATGCCCCCGATCATGCCTCAGTGGCCTGACCGGCTGCTAATCGCGCAGCTCCAGCCGTAACCCGTGCGTCAGCGACGTCGGCACGAAGTGGCTGGATCGGCGGTCCTCGCCACGGCGGCCGAGCTCGCGCCGCGCGGCCGCGAGATCCCGCACGCGCAGCGTAGCGCCGATGATGCGACGGAGCGAGGCCGTACGTGAAACCGCGCGCCCCTGCGCCGTGCAGGGACGCGCGATGTCGTGGCAGCTCGGACGCCGCGGCTTACTTACGGAGGCGCTCCGACTTGATGGCGCCGCCTTTCAGTGCGCCGTCCACGTGGGCGACAACCGTCCCGTCCGGCGCCGTGATGATGAGACGCAGGGCGTCGCGCTGGCGGCCGGCATCGCCATTGTCCACCGCGAACACTTCGTAGCGGTACCCGGCCCCACCGTTCCACTGGCCGAAGCCGGTGAAGAGGACCGTGTCCACCCGGGGCAACGAACTCCGGCCGGCGCTCAGGGACGGATCGTCGCTGAAGGCGACCGAGTCCGTCGCCACAGAGTCGAACCTGCCGTCGCGTCCGTGCCGGCGGTGGCCGAGGAGCTGAAGCTCGAGCTGCGCGCCCTCGCCGGCCGGACCCTCGCTCACCGCGAAGCTGAACCGGTAGCGAAGCCCGTCAACGCGAACGACGCCCGCGCCGGCCATGGCGCCCGGCGTGGAAACCTTCGGTACGCGCACGATGAAGGTGGCGCCGGCGGGGTTCCCGCGGGTGTCCCACGAGGAGCACGTCACGGAAGTGTCGCCGACCGGGTATGGCGCGGACGGCGAGCAGCTCACCGGCCGGGCGCCATCCACCGCGTCGGCCGCTGTCACGGGTCCGTATAGTGCGTCGCCGGACGGAGACGTCACGATCGCCGCCGGGAGGTTGGACAGCACCGGACCGGTGGTGTCCGTGACCGTCACGACCGCCTCGTCGGACGCCACGCCGTGTCCGTCATCCACCGTCAGCGTCAACGTGTAGGGCTGCGCCTTCGACGGCGCCGCGGGCGCCAGCAGCGTGCCGTTCAGGAATGCACCGTTGCCGAACGCGCCGCCCGCCCACGAGAACGTGAGCGCGTCGTTGTCTGCGTCGGTACCGGCGCCCGTCAGGCTGAAAGCCGCGCCGGCGGGACCGGTCGCCTCGATCGTCTGGTCGGTTCCGGCGTCGGCGGTCGGCGCCGTGTTCGGCCGCGGCGCCGCGGCGGCGAATCGGAGCGCGTTCGCCATCAGGCGGGCGCCGTCGGTAGCGACCGGCCACCCGTCCATACCTGCGTCGCTCGATGGCGGGAACATGTTCAACGCGACGACGTTTCCACCCTGCGGTCCGGAGCAGACGGCGACGAGCGGCTCGTCATTGCTCCAGCTCGCGACGACCTCGGCGCACGGACTGACCGTGAGGCCGGCATAGTGAAAGCCCAAGCCACCGCTGTTGAACTGCAGGACGCCTTCCAGAATCGGATGCTGCAATCGCAGCGGCTTCAGGACGAGACTTGCGCCGACCGCCTGCTGTCCGAGGCTTAACGGATCGTAGCGCCCGGCACGCCAGCGGCCGGACAGTGCGAAGGGCGCCGTCTCGTCGAGGGCGAACACCGCCTTCACCACGCCGCGCCCCTGGTCCACGTAATCCGCGAGGACGTCGCCGAGCGCGCTGCCCTCCGCGTAGCCTAAGTCCGACCACGTCAGGACCGCGTCGTAGGTGAGCAGCGTGGTCAGCGTGGGTGTCGAACCCGGGGCCCCCACGTCGACGACATCGACTTGAGTCAGGAGGCCGGAGCCTGCGAGTTTCGCCCGCCCGCACGTCTTCGATGAGCGCCACCTCGTCCGCCGCGATCAACAGGACCTTCTGCGCGAAGACGCTGGCGGGGAAGAGTGCGCAGAGCGCGAGCGCGCAGACGACCGCCCTCAACGAACGGAGGGGGTTCTTCATCGGCGGTTCTCCTCGGGGGGCACTGCCATGATACGGCACGGAGATGGGGCGCGGCGCAGTGAAATTTTCACTGTCCGGTAGTCGGACATACCGTTACGAAACTGAAACCGGCGCCGATTGGGGACGGCACTAATGTGGTGATTTTTTCAGATAGGACCGCCGTGGCACTATTGTACCCAATATGGGAACAGTCACCTCCTGCAGCGTCCTGCTGATCCTTGCCAGCCTGGCCGACGCCGATCGCCATGGCTACTCGATCCGCAAGGACGTCGCGGCGCGCAGCGGCGGCCTCGTCCGCCTCGGATCGACGACGCTGTATCGCCTGCTCGGTCAGCTGCTCGACGACGGCCTCATCAAGGAGGCGCGCTCGCGTCCCGCTCCGCAGCTCGACGACGAGCGGCGCAGGTACTTTCATCTCACACCTGCCGGGCGCCGCGGCCTCTCCGCGGAAGTGCGGCGGCTCGAACGCGTCCTGCTCGCCGTGAAGCCGGCGCTCGAGCGCACCCGATGACCATCCTGATGTCGGGCGCGATGGCGCTCGAAAACGCCCCTCCGGGGACTCACGGCAGAACGCGCACGTACCACAGCCGCACCCCCAGGCGCTCGCCGGCCACCCAGGCGAACCGCGGGCCGGCGTCCGCCCGGGGAATGACGGCGTCCGGGATGAGCATGATCTGGTTGCCGCCGACCCGGACGTGCTCCTCCGGCAGGCGGATGCGATAGGACCCGACGCGTTGCGGATCCGATCCCAGCCCGATGCGGGCGACGAGCTGGCGGTTCAGCAGCACGTCGACCCGATGCTGAAGCGCCGGGTCGACGGGATCGAACCGGAGGGTGACATCGTACGACCGCCGAACGGGCAACGGAATCCAGACGGCCGCACGTTCCGCGAGCGAGACGCGCACGGTCGCCAGCCCTTCCTGGTGCGGCGGGGACCAGTCGCGCCGGAAGAAGGACCCGTCGCGTGCGCCCGCGCCAATCGTCAGATCTTCGCCGCGGGCGAGCGTTTCCCTGGACACCCACCAGGGCATCCACAGATAGAGGCCCCATCCGAGCAGCACCGCCGCCAGCATCGAGGCGGAACGGATCATCGCCTGCCGGACACGTTTCCAGTCCGGCATCGACCGCTCGCGTCGGAGATGAACGGCCGCATCTCCACATCGCACGAAGGCGTAGCAGGCCGCCACGATGTAGAACGGATACGCGTGCATCGTGAAGCGCCACTCATCCCCGCCGCCAAGGTTCCATGTCAACGCGTAGGGCGCCAGCGACGTCAGCAGGAGGATGAGCAGCAGCCTCCCGGTCGCGACGAAAGGCAGCATCAGGAGTCCCGCGATAGCGCCCCAAAAGAGCAGCGGCCGGAGCCAGCGCGCCTCCAGACCCGACCATTTCGTCGCGAACGGCTGGACGACCACACCGATCACGCCGGTGTCCACCGTGCGCAAGGGGGAGCGCAGGAGCTTGGTCCGCACGTATTGGGACGCACTCATCGGTGCCTGTGATGGCAGTCCCTCGGCGTAGCGATAGTAGCCCGTGTGATAGTTGATCGCGATCAGCGGATCGCCGAGCTCGATCGCGCAATTCACCAGGTAGGGGGTGACCAGCGCCGTCATGGTGATCAGCGCGACGGCCAGCGGGCGCAGCACCGCGCGGCGGGCTTCGCGCGGACACTCGAACATCAGCCACACCATGCCGGGCACGACGAATGCGAGCGCGGTGATGCGCGTCAGGCACGCCGCCGCGGA
>JANOJK010000164.1:0-5049 GCA_031408165.1 Acidobacteriota bacterium
TGGCGGTCTTCAGGAAGGCCATATCGACGCCCATGTGCTCGTTCGCATAGGCGTCGCGCGACGCATCGGTACTGCCGGCTTCGGTGACGGTCGCCTCCGGCGCGAGCCAGTGCAGCGCGACGTCCCGATTGCCGATTTGCAGCGCATCCTGAAACGCCTGCAGCGCGGCTTCTGCGGGGCCGCTGATCCGACGAACCGTCGTGGGCACCGTGGCGGCACCCGCCGGGCTCATATTCATCGTCGAGTGATCCATGCCCGACATCGCGCCCGCGGCAGCGGGTGCAGGGGCGGCCGGGCTCGGCGCCGCGGGAGAGGAGGCCCCCGCGCGACAGGCGCCGAGACGCCCTTGGAGGTCCGCGAAACTCTTTTGCAGCGCATCCACGGCCGCGCGCATCTCTGTCTCGTTGTTGGTCAGACGCGCCCGGTCGAGGGTGGCGTTCAGCACGTCGAGCATCGTGGTCGCCTGTCGCGCACGGTCCTCGCAGCCTGTGCCGTCCGGGTTCCTGGCCGCCAGCATCGCCGCCGCCATCGCCGGGGTGACGTGCTGGGCCGACGCGGCGCGAGCATGCGCAAGTACGACGAGGCCGACGACCACCGCCGCGACGATACCCCGTGGCGCGCGTTTCAGATTATCCATTTATCCATGGCCCAATCCCTGTGCCGACACCCGAACGGATCGCATGCGCCCCCTCAGCCGTGACGCCGCGGCGGTGAGCCGAAGTTCGGATCGTCGCTGACGCGCGTGGCAACGGTCCCCTCAGGATGCGCATAGAACCCCGGATCGGTGTAGTCGCCGGTCGAGAGATCGTCGCGCACCTTGACCACCGTGAACATGCCGCCCATTTCGATGCTGCCGAACGGGCCGGTCCCCGTCATCATCGGGAGGGTGTTGGGCGGGCCGGGCATGCCGCCCATCGTGTGGTCCTGATGCTCGGCCATCCCGTTTCTGCCCATCGCCATATAGCCCGGCAGCATCTCGCGCACACGCGCCTCCACACCGGTCTGGTCGACACCGGTCGTGTTGGGAATACCGTGGCCCATGGCGTTCATGGTGTGATGCGCCATGTGACAGTGGAACGCCCAGTCGCCCGGGACGGCCGTGAACTCGATGTCCCGCATCTGGCCGACGCCGACAATCGAGGTGACCTCCCGCCGCCACAGTGCCTGCGGCCAGCGGCCGCCGTCCGAGCCGGTTTCCACGTATTCGACGCCGTGCAGGTGAATGGGATGGTTCCACATCGAGAGATTGCCGATGCGGATCCGCACGCGGTCGCCCGTGCGCGCGACGAGCGGGTCGATGGCTGGGAACACCTTGCTGTTGAACGTCCACAAATCGAATTCCGTCATGATCGACGGGTCCGGCCGCCAGGTGCCGGGATGCAGCGCCCAGTTGTGGAGCAGGAACGCGTAGTCGCGGTCCACCTTCACCGCCTCGGGTCTGCGAGGATGGATGATGAACAGACCCATCATGCCGTACGCCAGTTGCGTCATCTCGTCGGCGTGCGGATGGTACATGTGCGTGCCGTGCTGCACGAGCGTGTACTCGTAGACGTAGGTCTCGCCCGGCTGGATGTGGGGCTGGGTGAGCCCGCCGATGCCGTCCATGCCGCTCGGCAGGATCAATCCGTGCCAATGAATCGAGGTGTGTTCCTTGAGGCGATTCGTGAGGAAGATGCGCACGCGGTCCCCTTCGACAGCTTCGATCGTCGGACCGGGCGTGGTGCCGTTGTACCCCCAGCACGTGGCTTTGGAGCCGGGGGCAAACTCGTGCACGATCTCTTCGGCGACGAGATGGAATTCCTTGACGCCGTTGTTAACGCGCCACGGCAGCGTCCAGCCGTTGAGTGTGCGGACGGGAAGGTAACGGCCGTCACGAGGTCCCGTCGGGCCGGACGTCTGCTGGCTGCCTGAGCTCCCGGACGGCTGCGCCTGGGCGCCGGGCGTCTGACCGTGGGCGAGGGCCGGTCGGAAGACGGGAAGTGCCTGGGCGATCGCCGTGGCGCCAACGCCCATCAGAAGCTTTCGCCGGGTCACACTCATCGTCCGCCTCCAGCGCGCTGGACCGGAGCCTCGGTATTCTTCGTCGGGAGCGCCCCGCTGCCCGCCGACTCGCTCGGGAGACGGGCGCCCACCGCGCGCATCAGGTCCGTCCGCGCGAGCCAGTAATCGCGGATCGCCTCGAGATAACTCTGGTACGCGTCGTACTCCTGACGCTTCGCCTGAATGAGCTCGAAGACCCCGATGATCATGTAGTTCTGCTGCTCCTGACTGCGGGCCACGACACTCTCGCGCTGCGGAATCAGGACGTCACGATGGGTCTCGACGATGTCACGCAGCACGCGCACCTGTTCCACACCGAGACGGACGGCATTGCCGGCCGCCAGCTCGAGCTCGGCGAGGCGGGCCCGCGCTTGCGCCGCGAGCGCCTGCGCGCGCGTCACGCGCGCCTGCCCCTGATTGAAAATCGGCAGCTCGAGATCGAGCGTTGGGCCTGTCGTGGCCACGCGGGGCTCGTCGGGCTCACGCTCACGCTCGTACCCGATGGCGGTGCCGCCGAGGAGACGGAACCGGCGAGTGACGGCGAGCGACTCTTCCATCACGAGTACGTCCTGCCGGGCCGCCATCAACTGCAGGTTGGTCGTCCTGCTCAAGGACTGCAGAACCTCTGACGCATCCTCCTCCGCCACCGGTGACGGCAACTCCGCGCTCACCCCCCAGTCCGCGTCTGGACCTGACAGCCCGATCAGGGTATTGAGCTGGAGACGTGCCCGCTGCGCATCGGCGCGCGCTCGCGCCGCGTCGATGCGGGCCTGGCTCGCCGCGGCCTGCTCCTGCTTGAGCTGGAGCTCGTTGATGTTGCCGGCTTCGAAAAACCGCTGCGCGAGATCGGCCGATGTGACCATCCCCTTCGCCACCGTCGCGCGCATGTCGGCGATCTGCTGGGCTGCGGCGTACCCATACCATCCGGCCTCGACGTCAACGGTGACAGTGAGAATCGACGCCGCGATCTCGCGCTTCGCGCGTTCCTGGTCAGCCCGCGCCAGACGGACGCGGCTCGGCAGCACCAGCAGATCGACCAGAGGCATGGCCAACCCCATCGAGGTCGATACCAACCCGGCGCCGGTGAGGCGCCTGGCATTCAGGCGCGGGTTGGCAATCTGAATGGCCTCCTGGACGTCCGCCCGGATCAGCCCGAGACGCGCGTATTCCTGCTGGAGTCGCGGGCTGCGCAGGAGCGCCATTTGTACGGCGTTGACCGGCGTCATCGGCTGCTCCCGCAGCTTCGCGGCGTGGGCGTCAGCCACCGGCGATTGCCTCCAGTCGAGTGCCGGGTTGCTGCGCGCGCCGACCAGCTGGTCGGTGTCGATGCGCCCGCGATCCGGGCCAAGCGTCGCGCAACCGGCGCCAGCGAGGGCCGTCAGCAGCACCGCAACGTAGCGGACGTAACGAGAAAGCATTCAGAATTGTACCGTGCGTGATCGCCGGCGCTGTGCGCGGACGCATTAAATTGCGTTCACGATCGACGCGGCTGCGCATATCGGAGAGGCCGGGCAGTACGATTGGAAGGAGCACCGGCGGGCATGAGCCGGACCCACAGCCGAGGACCATGAATGAGAGCGCCTTACACAGTCTTGGCGGCCGTCGTAGTTGTGTCGCTCGCGGCCCCGGCCGACGCGCGGGTTCAGCACGAAGGGCATGAGTCAGCGACCTCGGCAACAGCGAGACCGAACGCGGGTTGCGCGCAGGGAGGTCAGAAGGCGCTCGCCATCATCGAGGCCGCCAGTGCGCGGCTCGACACCGCCCGCAGCGCAACCGCGGACACACAGAACACGATGGCTGACTTGCAGAGGGCGGTTGCCGCCGCACAAGCCGAGCTGTTTACATGCCGCGCCGCCGTGCCCACGGTGCCGGCAGGCCCGACGCCCCCTGAGACGCCGACGGGGACCGACCATTCGCAGATGAACCTGCGCACCCCCGCGGCGGGTGCCAGCCCGTATGCATCAGGCGCGAAGCCGGCTGACGCGATGGCGGGCATGGATCACTCGAAGATGAACATGGGGAAGCCCGCGTCCGGCGCCAAGCCCGCAGCTCCTGGCGCGAAGCCGGCTGACGCGATGGCGGGCATGGATCACTCGAAGATGAACATGGGGAAGCGCGCGTCCGGCGCCAAGCCCGCAGCTCCTGGCGCGAAGCCGGCTGACGCGATGGCGGGCATGGATCACTCGAAGATGAATATGGGGAAGCCCGCCGCCGGCGCCAAACCAGCCGCCCCGGGCGCCAGCCCTGCGGCCTCGGAACAGGCGGCACCGATGGCCGGGATGGACCACTCGAAAATGCCGATGGGCGGGGCGACCGCGAAACCCGGCGACCTGCCGATGGCGACCGGAAGTGAAGCCAAGCTGCCGGTCATGATGGCGGAGCGCATCGCGGACCCGGCATGTGCCGGCAACGTCGGTCAGGCCACCGCTGCGAAGGCCGTGTTCGAGCGCAAGGTGTATTACTTCTGCTCCACGGCGGCGCGCGACGAGTTCCGGAAGGATCCCGCTGCGTATCTCAAGAAGCATCCACGGTGAGGCCTGGGCAGATGGAGATGAAAGGCTTGGACCGCGTGCGACCTGTCGTCAAAGCGTTTCTGCTGCTGGCGGGCATTGGCGTCCTCATGGGGGCGGCCGTGCTTATCTACATCGGCTCACAGGGTATCAGCGCCAAAGCGGAACCCGGCCGGTTCGAAACCTTGTTGGCCCGGACGATGCGTCGGCTCGCGGTACCGAGCGGCGATCGCGGCCGGAAGAATCCGGTACTCCTGACAGACGAGGTCAAGACGGCCGGCATGGCCCATTGGGCGGATCACTGCGCCGCGTGTCACGGTAACGACGGGAGCGGGGAAACCGAAATCGGCGTAGGGATGTACCCCAAGCCGCCCGACATGCGGCTGCCGGCGACCCAGTCGCTCAGCGACGGCGAGCTGTTTTACATCATCGAGAATGGCATACGGCTGACGGGGATGCCGGCCTGGGGCGACGGGACGGCGGAAGGGGCGCAGGGATC
>JANOJK010000224.1:0-2773 GCA_031408165.1 Acidobacteriota bacterium
AATTCGATGGTTCGTAAGATGCAAATCATGAAGATGCGTGGACAAGGGCCCATCCCCGGGCTGCACACCTTCCGCATCACCGGCGACGGTGTCCAGGTGTTCCCCCGCGTCATCGTCGGCGCGGAAGAAAAGTCGCCGGCGTCCGGGAAGAGCGCGACCCGCAAGCGCAGAGAACGCCTGTCGACCGGCGTCAAGGGGTTGGACGCCATGCTCGGCGGAGGCATTCCGGCCGGCTACTCGGTGCTGGTCGCGGGGCCGTCGGGCTCCGGGAAGAGCGTGCTCGCCGCCGAGTTCATCAGTGAGGGGGCGCTGCGCGGCGAACCGGGCATCATCGCGGTGTTCGAGAAGCGTCCGAACGAGTACTCGCAAAACGGTCCGATGGGACGGCGGTTCGAACGATTGGTCGGCGAAGGCAAGGTCGGCATCCTTCAGACGCGCCCTCTGGATCTCTCCATCGATGAAATGCTGAGTGAAATCATCGACGCCATCGAGCGCCTCAAGGCGCGGCGCGTGGTGATCGATTCGCTCTCCGGCTTCGAGCTGGCGCTGGCGCCGACGTTTCGCCAGGACTTCCGGGAGTCGTTGTACCGGATGGTCACCGTGCTCACAGGGAGGGGCATCACCATGATGATGACGGCGGAGGTGGAGGACAGCTACACGGACCTGCGCTTCAGCCCGCACGGCACCGCGTTTCTCACCGACGCGATCATCATGCAGCGCTATATCGCGCTCAAGGGTCGGCTCCAGCGCATCATGGCCGTCGTGAAAGTGCGCGGCAGTGCGCACAACAAGGATCTGCGGGCGTTCGAGATCACGGAGAAAGGCATCGTGATGGGTGACCCGCTCGCCGATTACGAAGGCTTGCTGACGGGCAGTCCGGAGCGGCTTCCGCGCGCCGCGTCGAAGACAGCTACCCCGAAGGCGCGCCGGCCACGCGCGCAACCGGCCCGGCGGTGAACATGACGGATCCGACCGAACCTCCTTCGGAACCCGACACCGGAAAGGGCGCGGCGTCGCAGCCGTCCCGGCCCGGGGCCCCGGCAGGCGGGCGCCGAGTTCCCGACCTCGCAGAGGTGACCGCCGAAAGAGCGGCGATCGTCGGGAACCGCGAAGGCGCGGTGGCGGCTCGTGAGGAGACCGCCACGCGGCGGGAAGGGGCGGCCGGTGTCCGGGAGCAGGCAGCCGATCGGCGCGACGGTACCGCGACCGCGCGCGACGGCGCCGCCGGCGTCCGGGAAGAGGCGGCCGGTCTGCGCGAGGTGACGTCAACGCTTCGCGAGGAAGCGGTGCGCGCCAGGGAGGATGCTGCCGAAGCCAGGGTCGAGCTCGAAGAGCTCATGCGCCAGGCGCGCGAAGCTAACGAGCGCCTCGTCATCGCCACGGTTCGTGCACAAACGATGACCGAGGACGCCGAGCAGGCGAACCATCTCAAAGACGAGTTTCTCGCCACGGTCTCGCACGAGCTCCGGACGCCCTTGAATGCCATCATGGGATGGGCCCGCATGCTGGCGTCGATGCAGTTGTCGCCCGATCGCGCGAAACACGCGATCATGATCATCGAACGCAACGCCACGGCCCTTGCCGCCCTCATCGAGGACCTGCTGGATGTGTCGCGCATCGTCGCGGGCACGCTTCACCTCGCGCCCCAGCCCGTCGATCTGCTCGCCGTGACGCAGGCGGCGCTCGAGGCCGTCCAGCCGCTCGCGCTCGCCAAGCAGGTGGAGATCCGCTTCCTCCGGGAGCGCGCGGTCATTGGACCGATCACGGGAGACCCGGCTCGCCTCCAGCAGGTGCTCTGGAATCTGCTCGCCAATGCGATCAAATTCACGCCCGAGGGCGGACGCGTCGATCTCTTCATCCACCCCTCGAAAGACCACGTGGAGATCGGCGTCACCGATACCGGCCAGGGCATCAGTCCCGAGTTCCTGCCGCACGTGTTCGAGCGCTTCCGCCAGGCCCAGAGCCCGCCGACGCGGCGTCATGGCGGACTCGGCGTCGGCCTCGCCATCGTCCGGCAGCTCGTCGAGCTGCACGGCGGAACCGTCCGGGCGGCCAGTGAAGGGCCCGGGCGCGGCGCGACGTTCGTCGTCTCTCTGCCGGTTGCACACGGCGGCGTGCCGGGACCCGTGCCCGCGCTCGCGGATCGCCGGACGGCGGCGTCGGCGGCGTCGCCCCTGCCGCGCATGCCGCGGCTCGATGGACTTCGCATCCTCGTCGTCGATGACGACATCGACGGGCGCGCGCTGACCTCATTGGTGCTGACGCAGGCGGGGGCCAGCGTGCGAGTGGCGGCATCGGTCCGCGAAGCGCTGCAGATGATTGAGCTCGAACAGCCGGATGCCCTGGTGAGCGATCTCGGCCTCCCTGATGAAGACGGGTACGCGCTCATCCGGCAGCTTCGACAGCATGAAACGGAACGCGGGGGCTTTCTTCCCGCGATCGCGCTGACGGGTTACGCCCGCGCCGAAGATCGCGCGCGCGTCCTCGCGGCGGGGTTCCAGGCGCATGTCGCGAAACCCGTCGAGCCCATCGAGCTCGCCGCGGCGATCGTGGCCATGACGGTCAAGCCGCGCGACCGCGAGCCTGAAGGAAAATCGTGACCGCACACGGCCATCCTCGTCCCTGGGTGGGCACGTCCCTCAACCGGGACGGGTGGAACAGCACGGCAGGGTCGAATGGTTTTGCACAGGCAGGCAGCACCCCGTCGTCCTGGTGAGCCGGTCCGCGTCGCGCCGCACCACGTCCACGTGCGTCAAGGCGTGCGCGACCGCCT
>JANOJK010000247.1:0-2612 GCA_031408165.1 Acidobacteriota bacterium
CTCGATCGGTGGGGCACGCCGCTGTTGTACGGCCCCGGATCGTTCCTGGTGGCGCACACGGACCGCGAGCACCTGCGCCTCGAGGAGCTCGACGCCGCGATTGGCGGCTATCAACGGCTGCTGGCGTCCTGCCTGGGCTGAGGCGTGCGTCCCGTGCGGGGCATGCAGGGCGGCCTGTCAACAGGTGAAGCGGTCGAGCGACAGAGGCGGCAGCGCCCAGCCCGCCGCGACGCGGTCGACCGCGCGGCGAAGCGCCGCGCCCAGCGCGGGACCATCGAGTCCGAGCGCGCGCAGATACACGAGATCCGGGCGTGACTGTCCGAAGGCGACCAGGACCCCCTCCTTGCCGTCCTCCTCGTCCGCGCGGGCCGGGAGGGAGGCCCCATCTGCCGGTGTGGCCCCATCCGCGAGGGTGGCCCCACCCGTGAGGGTGGCCCCATACCAGAAGCCGCTTGCGAGGTATCGAGAGCCCGCCAGAATACCTGCGCCGGTCAGATCGCTCGCCGCCGGCTCGAGGTGAGTGGCGTCCGCATACCGCAGCGCCTCGTCAACCGACATCGTCGTCCGGCTGGAGAGGCGCCTGAACTGGAGATACTCGCCGCGCGCCACCCGTCCGAGCGCCCAGGTTTCGAGGACCCCGATCCGGGCGGTCGCGGCGGCCTCGACGTGCACTGTCTGCGTCAGGGCGCTTCCAGGAAACGGAATCGTGACCGACGGGTAGTACTCCAGCATCGCCCCGTCTCCCGCGCGGAGCGTGACGTGCTGCTCCGCGTGCTCCCCGCTCCGCATGGACATGATCCGCGAGGCCGCCGTGGTGGTGACGACGACCCTGGCCCCGGGCTCGGCGCAGACGTCGATCGTCACGGCGTCGCCGCTGCAGAATCCGGGACCGAGCGTGATCAGTGGAACCACGAGGCGTCCGTCCGGCCGTTCGAATGGACGAATCATCGCCATCGGCGCCTCGAGTCGTGCATGCGCGAGGACCGTGCGCGATCCGCGGCGGGCGAAGGTCAGCGCCACCCGGCCGTGCAGGCCGCGGGGCTGTTGCGACACCTCACGCTCCGCGATCACGATGCCGGCTCGAAGAGAACATCGTGGCGGATCCACTCGATCACCCCGTCGAGGCCGTCTCCGGTCTTGAGATTCGTGAAGACGATCGGCTTACCCTGCCGGATGGCGGACGCGTCGCGGTGCATGACCGCCAGATCGGCGCCCACGTGGGGCGCAAGATCCGTCTTGTTGATGACGAGCAGATCGCTTCGCGTGACACCAGGGCCGCCCTTCCGGGGCACCTTGTCGCCACCGGCCACGTCCACGACGTAGATGCTGACGTCGACGAGCTCTGGGCTGAACGACGCCGCCAGGTTGTCTCCGCCGGACTCGAGAAAGATGATCTCCACGTCCGGGAATGCGGAGATGGTCTCGTCCAGGGCTTCCTGGTTGATGGAGGTGTCTTCGCGAATGGCCGTGTGCGGGCATCCGCCGGTCTGGACGCCCCGGATGCGCTCGAGCGGCAGGGCGCCTGACCGCATCAGGAATTCGGCATCTTCGTAGGTGTAGATGTCGTTGGTGACGACCGCAACGCTGTAGTGGTCCCGCAGCCGCTTGCAGAGGCTGTCGAGGAGCGCCGTCTTCCCGGACCCCACCGGGCCGCCCCACGCCTATGGTGACTCTCGTCATTGACAATTGATTGGTGTCGGAGTCATCAGCGCTCAGGATTGGAAGAGGCGCGTACGCAAGTGAGCCTGCTGATGGCTGCGGATGTCGAGCGCCGGAGTGCAGGTGAAGAGGGAGCCTTCCGGATCCGCCAGTGCGCGCTCGACGGCGCGGCCGAGCGGCTGGTGTGCCTCGACCAGCAGCTCCTGCGCCTGACCGGGGCTGATCGGCATGCACCGGAGCGCGGCCGTGAGCGTACCCATCGCGAGGCTCTGCCCGTACGCCACGAGCAGGCTCCGGGCGTCTATGCCAAGTGCGCGCCCGGCGGCACCCACGACGACTGCGTGATGCGGCGGCGAGACGTCCTGGCACGCGTCCGGATACAGGCGTCGCAGCAGGTCGAGTGCGCGCCGGCCGAGTCTGGCGCTCGAGTCTCTCACCGCAGGGACCACCTTCAACGCGTCGAGCTGCCGGGCCAGGCCATCGAGCGCGGCGCGGTTACCGGCGCGCCACGCCAGGTGCGCGGCCCCGAGCTCGCTCTGCCCCCATCCGAGCTCGATTTGTGCGCGAAGGATCTCCCGAAGCTCCGGCAGCCGTCCCCCCAGCGCCGCGTACGTCTCGACGCCTCCCGAATGCGCGAATGCGCCAACGGGGAACTGCGAGTCGAACAGCTGTAGCAGGCGGAGCAGCGCGAGGTCGCGGTCTGGCCCGCCGGAGCCCGAAGGGCGAAGGCGGCGGGTCAATGCGCGTGCTCTCCTGGCGCACGGCCGTGAAAAGCGCGCCGATCTTCGACAAACGGTACCCCTGCGCGACGCAGCCGGTCGGCGAGGGCGGCGTCGGCGAGGGCGACGATCTGATCGCCATCGACTTCCACATCGCGGTGCAGGTTGCCGATCAAGTGCCCGACGCGCGCCGCCTCCCCGATGTCCCGGGGGCGCGCGACGATCACCGCCTCG
>JANOJK010000264.1:0-13926 GCA_031408165.1 Acidobacteriota bacterium
GTCGGCCCTGAGATTGGGGCAGAGTTGGTCGCCCATTGTCTACGATATGGGGCGCTCGATTACCTGACGGTTCCAGTTACGGCCGCTCGATTGATGACATCAATTCAAAGCGGTCTTGCCAATCGGCAAGCCTTCCGTGCCGCTCGCAGCCTGTCACAGGAGCTCGCCCATTCAAACGATCTACTGGCCGGTGAACGCAACGCGCTCAAGCATTGGAACCAGAACCTGTTAGCCTTGAATCACCTGACCCAAGTATTGACCGGTTCGCTAGACAGCCGGACCATCGTACAGTCTCTGTTTACGGGGCTCGCGACCCTCATCCCGTTGGATATCATCGGGCTCGCCCGTACGGAACCGCAGCAGGTTATGACCTGGTCTCGCTCGGCAGTGTTCAATCGTGAAGAAATGCAGGTTCGAGAGCGGTTGCTCCGTCGTGTTGCCATAGGCGCCAAGGCTAAAATGCCTCTCCAGCGTTCCCAGCGTCGGAGTCAGGCTGAAGCTGTGTTGGGCGAAGACTGCGCGTTGTCGGTATCAGCCCCCACGTTAGGCGATAATCGTCACACGATGACGATTCCATTGAACATCGGTCTGTCTACACAGGGAGTGCTTCATGTCGAACGCCGGCTGGACGTGTTTACGGAGGTTGAATTCCATGTCTTGTCAACCGTGGGGACGTCGCTTGCAGTGGCATTCAGGAACGCCGATACCCATAAGCAGATTCAGCAGCTGGCTTCGCGAGACAGTGTAACCGAATTGCTGAATCGCCGAGCGCTTGAAGAAATCCTTGCGCGAGAGTGTAAGACAGGGTCTCGCTACCGCACATCGGCTTGCTTTCTTCTTGTGGACGTGGACTATTTCAAAGTGGTCAATGACCAGTGGGGTCATCCTGCAGGAGATCAAGTGCTCAGGAGTTTGGCCGTGTTGATGCGAACGCTGGTCCGGGACATTGATATGGTGGGACGATACGGGGGTGAAGAATTCGGGATCGTGCTTCCCCATACCGATCTTGCAAGCGCACGAGTGCTGGCAGAGCGGTTACGTCGGCAGATCGGACCCGCGCAACTCCAGCGTCGTGTACGTGACCGCCATCGGGCCGCTCTGGACCTCTGGCGGCGATCGCGGACTCTACAAGACGACCGACGGTGGCGCGACCTGGAAGGCCATCTTCACGGTGAGCCCCGACACCGGGGCGACCGACATGGTGATGGACCCGAAGAAGCCCGACACGATCTACGTCGCGATGCTGCAGCGGCGCCGTCAGGTCGGCCAGCTCATTGGCGGCGGGCCGGAGAGCGGCATCTTCAAGAGCACCGACGGCGGCGCGAAGTTCACGAAGCTGACCAAGGGCCTCCCGGCCGTCGAAATGGGACGCGTCGGCCTCGGGATCAACCCGAAGAATCCGAACACGGTGTACGCGCTCGTCACCGCGCAACGTGGCCAGGGCGGGTTCTTCCGATCGGACGATGCGGGCGTGAGCTGGGCGCGTATTGGACGCCAGGTCACTGAAGGACGGGGCGGCTTCGGCGGCGCCACCCCCGCCGCGCCACCCCCCCCGCCGCCCGCGGCGTGCGGTCCCGTGGGCGTGGCGCCGGCTCCTGCCATGGCGGCCGAGGCCGCCGGCCAGGGGCGCGGCCGTGGCGCGAGCGATGACTGCTTCCGCGGCGGCGACCCGGGGTATTACAACGAGATCTTCGTGGACCCTGAAAACCCGGAGACGATCTACTCCACGTGGACGAACCTCTCGCGCAGCGAGGACGGCGGCAAGACATGGAAGACCGTGCCGCTCACCGGCGTCCACGTCGATCACCACGAGGTCGTGTGGGACCCGAGCGATCACCGGCACATGATCATCGGCAACGACGGCGGCGTGTACGAGACCTACGACGGGATGAAGACCTGGCGGCAGTTCACGAACCTGCCGCTGTCGCAGTTCTACCGGATCGCCACCGACAACGCCCGGCCGTTCTACAACGTCTGCGGCGGCGCGCAGGACAACGGCACCGTCTGCGGCCCGTCGCGCACGGTGCACCGCGCCGGCATCCGGACCAGCGACTGGTACAGCGTCGGCGGTGGCGACGGATTCCCGGCGCGCGTCGATCCGGAAGACTCGAGCATCGTCTACGCGCAGTCGCAGGAAGGCAACCTGCAGCGTCTGGATCTGCGGACCGGGGTGAGCGTGAACATCCGCCCGCGGCCCGCCACGACGACCGGACTCGCGCCCCAGGATGCGCCGCCACCCGCCGCGAGCGCCCAGGGGGGCCGCGGCGCCGGGCAGAACGTCGGGCGCTGGCACTGGGATTCGCCGACCATCATCAGCCCGCACTCCGCCCGCCGGCTGTTCTTCGCGGGGGAGCGCGTCTATCGCAGCGACAACCGCGGCGATACCTGGACGGCCATCAGCGGCGATCTGACCCGCAATCTCGACCGCACCATGATCCCGATCATGGGAAAGGTCTGGCCGGCGGATTCAGTCGCTTACATGGAGGCGACCACCCGGCTCAGCACGATCACCGCGCTCGAGGAATCTCCACTGCTCGAAGGGCTGCTCTACACCGGGAGCGACGACGGCCTGATCCAGGTGAGCGAGGACGGCGGCCGGGCGTGGCGCAAGGTCGAGTCGAGCGCACTCCAATCCGCGGGCGTGCCGGAGTTCACCTACGTGACCGACGTTCAGGCATCGTCGCGCGACGTGAACCTGGTGTTCGCGACGTTGAACGACTGGAACCGCGGCAACTTCAAGCCGTACGTCGTGAAGAGCGGCGATCGCGGACGCACGTGGACCTCGATCGCCGGCGATCTGCCGCCGCGGTCGGGCGCGTGGGCGATTGTCCAGGACCCGGTGAACGGCAACCTCATGTTCGCCGGGATGGAGTTCGGCGTTTACGCCACGATCGACGGCGGTGCCCACTGGGTGAAGATGAGCGGCGTCCCGGTCCAGCAGGTCCGTGACATCACGATCCAGAAGCGCGAAGGAGATCTCGTCGCGGGCACGTTCGGTCGCGGGGTGTTCATCCTGGACGACTACACCGCGCTTCGCGACCTGTCCGCTCAGGGCCTCGCCGAGCGGGCGCGCTTCTATCCGATGCGCGACGCGTACCAGTACAACGAGCTCGGACAGATCGAAGCGTCCTGGGGCAATACGACGTACCCGAACCCGCCCTACGGCGCGCTGCTGACCTACAGCCTCGGCCAGGCGGCGGGAGACGCGAAGACGGTGATCCAGATCGCCGACGATCAAGGGAAGCAGGTGCGGCGGATCGAGCTGACCGGTGACGCCGTGGCCCCGGGCCTGCACCGGGTCGCGTGGGATCTCCGTGCGGATCCGCCGGCGGGTCGCGCCGACGCGCCCGTCGCGTTTGGCGGAGGCCGGGGCCGCGGCAACGCTGGCCCGCCAGTCGCGCAGGCGCGCTACACGGCCACCATCGGGTTGTTGAGCGGCGACGCGTTCACGGCGATCAGTAAGCCCGTCTCGTTCCTGGTGGTGCCGCTGCCGCGGTAGCAGGTGTCACGGACGATTACGATTACCTACTGCACCTTCAGCGTCAGCGTGAGGGTATCGCTCGTGCTGGCGTCTTTCACGCGCGCGTTGAAGTACCACGTGCCGGCCGTCAGGCAGGTGCCGGAAATCACGCCGGTCGCCGAGTCGAGGGTGATGCCCGTCGGCATTGCCCCCCCTGCCAGTTCCCACTTCACCGTGCCCTGGACGTTCACAACCTGCACCGCATAGGTATACGACTGGGCCCTCGTGGCCGCCGGGATCGTCCGGGGCGACGCAATCTTGACCCCGGGGGCGATCGCGATCATGTATTCGGCCGTCGCGACATTCGTCGCATCCAGGGTGTCGGTTGCCGCGACCGTAACAGGCGAAGATCCCGCCGTCGTCGGGTTCCCGGAAATCACCCCTGTCGCCGCGTTCAGTGCAAGTCCCGCCGGCAGGGCTCCGCCGGCGATCGACCACGTCGCCACGCCGCTGCCGCCCGCGGCCTGGAGCGGCGAGGTGTAGGCGTTTCTCGCCCGGCCCGAGGCCAGCGCCGGCGTCGTGATGCGGACGGGCGCCCCACCGACCACGATTGTGACGGACGCGCTCGCGGCGTTGGCCGGTTCGGCCGCTTCGGCGGCCATGACGGTCGCGACCGTGGTTTCCATGGTGAGCGGGATGCCGGTGATCGCTCCAGTTGACGCGTCCAGCGTCAGGCCGGCCGGCAAGGCGCCCGACGCGATCGACCACGTGAAGACGCCACTCCCGCCCGTCGCCCACAGGGTGAGGCTGGCCGGGGCGGTGAGGCGCACGGTTGCGGTCTGCGGTACGGTGACCAGGACAGGCCGATTCGCCACCGACAGCGACAGATCCGCCGACGCTGAGTTCAGCGGATCCACCGCGTCCGCCACGGTGACCGTGAAGGGGGAGGTGCCCGCGATCGACGGCGTGCCGGCGATGGCGCCGGTCGAGGGATCGAGGAGCAACCCCTCGGGCAGCGCCCCGGTCGTCACGCGCCACGCGTAGGTGCCTCTGCCGCCGGACGCGACGAGCGTGTCCGCATAGAGAACGGTTGCGCGACCCGCGGTGAGAGGGGATGCACCCATCGCCACCCGGGCCACGCTGGACTTCAGCGCGACGAGGAACACGTCCTGCCGCGCGGCGCCGCCCGGTTCGGCGTAGGGATCCGTGCCGAGGGTTTTCTCCCAGTTGGATGTGAAGAGCACCCAGAGTCCGTCCGGCGAGACGTTCGGCCTCGGCTGGTACCAGAACGACGTGGCCGCCGCGTTGAGGTCGTTCGCCACGTTACTGCGATGGTGCGCGAAGCGCCACACGGCCGGATCCGCGCCCGGCAGGTCGCTCTGAACGGCGACGATCTCGTCGTCCCACGCGCGCCACGGGGAACTGACGGTCCCGATACGGAACAGCCCGCTGATGAAAGGGGCCGTGTTGTCCGGCCGCGCGTTGTTCCACGTCGAGTGGTCCGACATATAGACTCGCTTCGGGGTCAGCAGAGTCGGGATGAGATCGCGGGTGACGAGCGGCGACGAGAGCGAGCGGAACTGCCACTGGCCCGCGTCGTAGGTCGTCGTCGTGCAGCAGTCCTTGTTGACCGACACGCCATAGCCGAATGAGTCGTGGCCGTACGGGCGCGACGACAGGGGCATCTCCGTGAAGGTGTTCAACTGCGTGTCCCAGACCGCCGACTGCGGCGCCTTGCGGACACCTTGCTGCTCCGCGTACGTGGGGTAGAGCATCACGTAGCGCCCACTGCGATCGATCATGACGTGATGCAGCAGGAAGTTGAGCGTCACACCGAGAGGCGCGCCGTTCAGTGTCGACGCCTTCGTATCGAGCAGCTGCCGGTTCTGTGGATTCGCCGCGTCGAACACGACCGCGTAATGATGGAGGTCCTGTTGGATTCCGCCGAACATCGCGAGCACCCGCTCCGTGGCGCCCGCGCTCGAACCGATGCCGCCGATGTACGTACCCGAGAGGCCGGGCACCAGCGTATCGAGGTCGATCAGGCGCGAATAGGCGGCGGTCGCGAAGTCGTATCGATCGATCGTGCGCAGCGATCCGCCGATGACGCTCCCGTAGATGATCGAGTCGTTCACGTAGCTGAACTGCGGCTCGATATAGAACTTGAGCACCATGCCGCCCGCTCCGGACGCAGACGGCTCGATCCGGCGGGCCTCGCCGGTCTTCCGGTCGAACGTGTACGGCAGGATGGCGCCACCGCCCCCACCGACGTAGAAACGGGATCCGGTGGCGCTCCAGGCGTTCTGGTGCGGGCTCGACGGCGTCTTGTAAGAGCGGTCGAGCGACTCAGGTTGCGTCGTCGCATCGGTGATGCGCGTGATCCTGGACGCGAACACCGGGTCCGCGAACGTGCTGCCCGCGGGCCCCAGCACCGGGAGCGGCGGCTTCGCATGCGCGAGTCGATCGGTGACGGCTTCGTAGGGGCCCGTCGACGTGAAGACAGGCGGTCCGGTCGGAGGTATGTCGGACGGCGGCTCGGGCACGGGGACCGTGCCGATCTGAACCACCGTTGCGCCGCCGAGCGAGGCATTCAGCGAGCCCAGGGTGGTGTCGAGCACCAGCGGATACGACGGCGTCACCAGGCTCGTGTAGACGAGCGCGCCGTTGCGCCGGTACACGACCCGGCCGCTCTCGACCGAGACGCGAAAGCGGTCGCCCGGGGCCCACGTACCGTCGCGCCGGTACACGCCGCGCTCGCGGATTTCCCAGGTGCCGCTGCGCCCCAGGCTGAAGGCGTAGTCGATCGTTGAGGAGGCCGTGGCCGCGGAGAGGTCGGTGCCGAGGCCGGCCTCGATGCGAAAGCCGGCGACCGGCGTGAACTCGGCGTAGCCCTCGCCGGTGAGCCTCGCGACGCTGTGGGCGCCCGCATCCGTACAGCCCTCGCATCCGGCGGACTTCGTCAATGTGCCGTCTGTCGCGGCGACGTTCACCGGCGCCTCCCACGATACAAGCGTCTGGGCCGTAAGGGGGGCAGCGGTGAACAGAGCTGCCGCCAGACCTGCAAGCAGAATCGAGATTTTCATGGTTGTGCGCATCCCAGCCGCAAGGGCCGGGCCACGCCATCAACCGTCTGAAACTGACGGATTTGTGCGCAAACGGGGAAACGTCTAACGGATTCTAATCAGTTGTGATCACGAATCCGGTTGCGCACTGACGAAACTATCCGAAGGTCGAGTTACTCCCCTCCGGCGGACGGGAGCACCTTGAGATCCACCTGGCGCTGGTCGTCCTCGCCGATCACGAAGCTCGTCGCTTCCTTCGAGAGCTGTTCGAAGAACTCGGCTCCGAGCGACGGAACGTTCATCCGCTCGCGGGGAACCGCGGCGACGAAGTAGCGGCCGGGCATCAGTCCGCCCATCTTGTAGTGGCCCGCCTGATCCGTGCCCGAACGGCGCGTCCTGAACGAATTGGAGCGCCAGGAGGCCCTGTCTTCCGAGAAGACGATGAGTCCCATGTCGGGGACCGGCTGGCCTTGCGCGTCGGTGACGTTGCCTTCGAGCGTCGAGGCGCGCGAGGTCAGGATCACCGTCACGCGATCGCCGTTCTTGAACTCGCGCGGCGTGTCCGTGATGTCCTCGCCGCCGAACGTGATGGCCTTCAGGTACTGGTTCGGCGCCCCCGCGCGCAGGACGAACTCGCCGAGCATGCCTTTCATGGTGAAGGTGAGATCCGGCGTCGCGATGGCGGGCGCCGGCGTGGACATGCCCATCATGTCCTCGGGATTGCCGAACGACGCCGTCACGCGCAGGGGCTGCGGCATCTGCATCTGCGCCGGCGGACCGTGCTCGAACACGACCTGGCCCGTGATCGTCACGCCGGGGGACGTCAAGACCATGAGGTCGTCGAGGTCCGAAGCCACCGTCAGCGGCAGGTTCGCCATCTCACCCGGATCCGGGCTGGCGCCATTGGCAGGACGCTGGCGGACAGCGAGGCGGTAGCTTCCGGGCGGGATGTTCCGCATCTGAAAGCGCCCCTGCTCGTCGGTGGAAAAGCCGAACGTGCTCGATCCATTACCACCCGCCATACGCCGCCACAGATTTCCGCTCGTCCGCGCGGCGGGCCGGCCTTGAGAATCCATGACGGAGCCGGAGATGCGATACAGCCGTCCGGACACCATCCGGATCTCGACGCCCGGGGTTTCCGTCCCGGCGCGCGCCCGCACGCGCTGCGCCGCCCCTTCATCCGCCGTGCCCGGGAAGAAGGTCGTCAAGAACCCGATCTTGTCCTCCTCGGTTTGCGGAGGCGCGTTGGGCTGCGCGAACGTATTGCCGCGCGCCTCTGCGGCCACGGTGTACTCGCCGGGCGCGAGGCCGTACAGGCGGAACTGCCCCAGGTCGTCGGTCTGTCCTCCGCTCCCCATGCGTTGTCCGCGCGTGGCGCCGGGCTGGAAGAGGATGGTGGAAACCTGCACCCTGGCGAGCGGCTCGCCCGCTTCATCCGTCACGCGTCCCGTGATCACCGCGCCGCGCGGCAACGCGATGACGGCCTTGGCGAAGGTCTGCCCGTCGGCGAGCTGGATCGGAATCCCCATGTCGGAACCCGATCCACTGGGCCTCTTCCCGCCGTACGCAATCCCCAGGTAGGCCGCGGAGTACTGTCCGGCGGACGCCAGCAGGCGGTAGCTGCCGGCGGGAAGGTTCGCGAACTCGAACTCACCCTGTGCGTCGGTCGTGACCGTCTTCGGGCGGGCGACGTTCATGCCTCCGCTCTGCACGGCGACGCCGTTCATCGTTGTCATCGTGGTCATCGCTGTCATCGTTGTGGTGACCGTGGTGGTCCCCACCGTCCCTGGCGGGGGAGGCGGCGGGGGCGCAGGCGCCGGGATGAGATTCACGGTCGCGCGGCGGACCGGATTGCCGGTGTCGCCCGTCACCACGCGCCCGCGGATGACCCCGGTGCCCACCAGCTCAGGCGCCGCCCGGCGGCCGGGATCCCGGGGCTGCCCGGCCTGAGGAGGCACGGCGGGACGCGGGGCCGGCGGAGGCGGTGGCGGCTGGGCGCCGGCGGGCAGGCCGACGCCAAGGAGCAGGGCAGTCAGGACACTGGCGCGAATCGCGAACGGCACACGCACGGGACCTCCCGAAGTTGACGGTACTCAACGTTAGACGGTTGGACACCAGAACTGGTCGCTCCGCCGGTATACTCCTCATACGCCTAAGACGCGACAGCAACGCGTCACGGGGGACCCGCGGTAGTGGGGCGAATCCGGGATCTCGATCCCGGCAGAGGACTTCCAACCTCCAGCCCGTCAGCAAACCCCGTCGGCGATATTGGAGAACACGTGTCCACAGCCGGCGCCACCAGGCCGCTGCTGCCGCTCACGCTGACCGCCATCGGCGTCGTGTACGGCGACATCGGCACCAGCCCGCTCTACGCGATGCGGGAATGTTTCTTCAGCTCCCATTCGGTTCCTCCCAACCAGGAGAACGTCCTCGGTGTGCTTTCCCTGATTATCTATTCGCTGCTGGTGGTGATCTCGATCAAGTACATCGCCATCGTCATGCGCGCCGACAACCAGGGCGAGGGGGGCATCCTGGCCTTGACGGCCCTCCTTCCGCAGCGCGAGGGTTCCGCGCGGTGGCGGCTGCTCGTGCTCATGGGCATCTTCGGTGCAGCGCTCCTCTACGGCGACGGGATGATCACTCCCGCAATCACGGTGCTCGGCGCAGTGGAGGGCCTGAAAGTGGCCACGCCGCTCTTCGAGCCGTTCGTCGTGCCCGCGACCGTTGGTATTCTCATCGGCGTCTTCGCGATCCAGAGCCATGGCACCGATCGGGTCGGCAAGCTGTTCGGCCCGGTGATGGTCCTGTGGTTCATCGTCATCGCGACCCTCGGCGTCGTCTGGCTGCTGCGGGCGCCCGTGGTCCTCACGGCGGTGGACCCGCGACACGCGGTGGCGTTCTTTCAGGAGCACCGGATGCACGGCTTCGCGGTGCTGGGCGCGGTCTTCCTGGTGGTTACAGGGGGCGAGGCCCTGTATGCGGACATGGGGCACTTCGGCAAGCGACCCATCCGGATCGCGTGGTTCGGGCTGGTGTTGCCGGCGCTGCTGCTCAACTACTTCGGGCAGGGCGCGCTTCTCATCACGAACCCTGCCGCCGCGTCGCAGCCGTTCTTTCTGCTGGCACCGAAATGGGCGCTGATCCCGCTCGTCGTCCTGGCCACCTGCGCCGCCATCATTGCATCCCAGGCGCTCATCTCCGGCGCCTTCTCGCTGACACGACAGGCCATCCAGTTGGGGTTCTGTCCGCGGCTCGACATCGCGCACACGTCCTCCGACGAGATCGGCCAGGTCTACGTGCCGCAGGTGAACTGGGCGCTGATGGTCAGCACCATCGTCATCGTGATCGGGTTCGGGTCGTCGACAGCGCTCGCGGCCGCGTACGGCATTGCGGTGACGCTCACGATGGTCATAACGGCCGTCCTGCTGCACGTGGTGGCGACGGAGCGCTGGGGGTGGCCGCCGGCGGTCGCTTATCTGGTGACCGCCGTCTTTCTCACTGTCGATCTCGCGTTCTTCGGGGCGAATGTGCTGAAGATCCTCCACGGCGGCTGGCTGCCGCTCTTCATCGGAGCGGTCCTCTTCACGTTCATGACGACGTGGAAGACTGGCCGCCGGATCGTCGCCGCCCGCCTCATGGCGCGCGCGATCCCGCTGGACGTGTTCATGGCGCAGGTGGCCGGGCGGCCGCCCGCCCGCGTCCCCGGCACAGCCGTCTTCATGACGGCACAGCCGCGCGGCGCCCCCGCGGCTCTGGCCAATAATCTGCGATACAACAAGGTCCTGCACCAGCACGTCGTGATTCTGATGGTCACCACGCGCCCGGTTCCCCACGTGCCGGCCGCCGAGCGTCTCTCCATCAAGGATTACGGCGCCGGCGTCGCGGAGCTCACCGTCTGTTACGGGTTCATGGAGGACCCCGACATTCCTGCCGCGCTCGCCGCGGCCAGCGCGCAGGGATTGTTCCTCAATGAGGACGACGTGACCTACTTCCTCGGGCGGGAGACGCTGATCGCCACGCGGACACCTGGAATGGCGCTCTGGCGGGAGAAGCTCTTCGTGCTGATGGCGCGGAACGCGGGTCGCGCGACCGCGTTCTTTCGACTGCCGGCCGAACGAGTCGTGGAACTCGGCGTGCAGGTCGAGCTCTGAGTCGGCAGTCCTTTACGAATTCTTTACGAGGGGTTGACGGACTTTTTATGCGCGAATGGCCAGACTCATCTGATGGCGCACTGCTTCAACCTGCCTCGGAAGGACCGCACGTCGGAGGGTTGGGCGGTCATCGGTATCGTCGTGCTGATGCTGACGATGCTGTGGCTCGTGCTCTAATCGGATTACTCTAGCTCTGGTGCGCAGCCAGGCCCTGTCTGCCCTTCTGAGCGTCTCGGCGCTGGCCGTGACGACGTGGCTGCTGCGGCATGCGGCTGGCGTCACGGACCCGACCACGGTCGCGCTCAGCTACCTGCTGGTCGTGCTGTTCATCGCCGCCGCCGCGGATCTGCGTGTAGCCGTCGGCACGTCCGTCCTGGCTGCGCTGTGTTTCAACTACTTCTTCCTGCCTCCGGTCGGCTCATTTCAGTTGACGGACCCCTCGAACTGGATCGTCCTCGCCTCGTTCCTCGTCGTCAGCACGGTGGCCAGTCAGTTGTCGGCATCAGCGCGAGCACGAGCGCAGGAGGCGCTGGATCGCCGGAACGCGCTCACCCGTCTTTTCGACGTGACGCGAGACATCCTGCTCACGACCGAAGGGGACGGGGCGTTCGCCGCGGTGGCTCGACAGGTCGCGCGCCGGTTCGAGCTGGACGTGGTGGGGATCTGCCTGCCGGCGGCGACCGGACAGTGGGAGGTGCATCACGGGGGGCCCTCCGCTCCTGACATCGGGAGTCTCGAGCTGGATTCCGCATTCGCGGCGGCATCGGGCGTCCTCGAGTTCGACGCGCGGACGCGCGCCTACGGGGGGCACCGCGACCTGCCATCTTCGGCTGGCCCGCTCACGCTGGTGCCCGTCCGCATCGGCACGCGGGCTATCGGGATGCTGGCCATGGGGGGCCGGTCGCTCGAGCCCGGGACGCGCGACGCCATCGCCGGCATCGTCGCCATCGCGCTCGAGCGATCGCAGTTTCTCGGGGAGCGCCGTAACGCGGAACTGTCCCGACAGCGCGCTGAGCTGTCGTCGGCGCTTCTTGCCTCCCTCAGCCACGACCTTCGCACGCCGCTGACGGCGATTCGCACGGCAGTAAGCAATCTCGAGTCGCTGGGGCTGCCGGAGGATCAGCGACGGGATCAGGCGAAGGTGGCGTCGGGACAGATCGACCGTTTGACCCGGATGTTCGACGAGATCCTCGACATGGCGCGCATCGACGCCAAGAGCGTCCGGCCCCAGCGCACGTGGACCACGCCTGCGGAGATCGTCGAGGCCGCCGTGAGCCATGCGGCGGCCGCTGTCGCGGGGCGGGAGGTGCGAATCGATGTGAGTGATGATGTCGTCGTCGAGATCGACCCGCGGCTCGCCTCGTCGGCGCTGGCGCATCTGCTCGAGAATGCCGCGCGATACGCGAGCGAGGGGGCGATCCATGTGCGAGGATGGACGGATGGGGAAGGCCTGCGGATCGAGGTGCGCGATTCGGGTCCCGGCCTGCAATCATCGGAGCTCGAGCGGCTGTTCGAGCCGTTCTATCGAGGGGAGGTGACCCGGCAGCGGGTGCCCGGCACCGGGATGGGGCTGGCGATCACGCGCGGGCTGCTCGCTGCGGACGGCGGACGGGTGTGGGCCGAGAACCTGGCGCCCCATGGGGCCTGTTTCACTATCGCGGTACCGGCGCCGACGCGTCGCATCGCCACCGCCGAATGACGGTCATGGCCGCCCGTATCCTCATCGTTGACGACGAACCGAGCATCCTGGCCACGATGGCGCCGCTGTTGCGCGGGCGCGGCTACGAGGTCGCAACGGCCACCAGCGGGCACGCGGCGCTCGACGCGGTGGCGCGCGCCGCGCCCCAACTGGTGATTCTCGATCTCGGCCTGCCGGACCTCGACGGCGTCGAGGTCTGCCGGCGTCTCCGCGAGGGACGGACGCTGCCGATTCTCGTCCTTTCGGCCCGCGGCGCCGAACGTGACAAGGTGGCAGCGCTCGACGCGGGCGCCGACGACTACGTGACCAAGCCGTTCGGGTCGGAAGAGCTGCTCGCCCGCGTGCGCGCGGCGCTTCGCCGGACCGAAACCGGCCCGTTGCGAGCCGGCTCCCTGGTCAGGGGCGACATCGCCATCGACGTGGACAGGCATCGAGTCACGCGGGGCGGGGACGAACTCCGGCTGACGCCCAAGGAGTTCGATCTGCTCCTGTTCTTCGCCCAGCATGCGGGGCGCGTGCTCACGCACCGGATCATCCTCACGGCGATCTGGGGGCCCAACGCCGTCGATCAGCCCGAGCACCTGCGCGTGCTCGTCGCCTCGCTGCGACGCAAGCTGGAGCCCGATCCCGCACAGCCGCGCTACATCCTGACCGAACCCTGGGTCGGCTACCGGTTCGCCGACGACTGAGCCGGATCTTTTCAGGGGCGGCTTCGGCACGACGATCTCACGCATGGGTCGAAGAGGCCGGGTTCGCAGAGAACACCTGGCGGGCGTCTGACCCGACGCGCTCTGCTTAGGTGCGAACGCCGCGCGGGCGCTTCCGGGGCGAGATCTACGATCGAGGCTTCCTCGGCCAGCGGTCGTCCAGTTCCAGGTTCAGCAGCAGCACGTTCACGCGCGGCTCGCCGAGGAAGCCCCACTGCCGGCCCTCCGTGTGCGCCGTGACCAGGCGGCGCACATCCTCCTCGGCGACCCCTCGCTCGCGTGCGACGCGCGGCACCTGGAAGAGCGCGGCCGCCGGCGAGAGGTGGGGGTCCAACCCCGATGCCGAGCTCGCCACGAGATCGATCGGGACAGACGCGCCCGGGTTCTCCTTCTGTGCCGCCTCCACGTTGGCGGCGATCGCCTCGACCAGCTTCCTGTTGGTCGGGCCCAGGTTGGTGCCGGCCGAACTGGCCGCATCGTAGCCCGCGCCCGCGGCCGAGGGCCTGCCTCGGAAGTACCACGGCGACGAGAACGCCTGCCCGATGATGCGCGATCCGACCACCTGGCCGTCGCGTTCGATGAGCTGCCCGTTCGCGTTGTCCCGGAACATCAACTGCGCGAGCCCAGTGACGGCCAGCGGATACCCGATGCCGAGGAGCAGCGTCGTGATGACCGTCATCAGCACGGCGGTTCGAAGATTCTGTATCAGGTTCATGCGAGCCCCAATGTCGTGATGACGAGGTCGATGATCTTGATGCCGATGAACGGCACGACGAGGCCGCCGGCACCGTAGATCAGGAGGTTGCGTCGGAGCAGCGCCTCCGCGCTCATGGGACGATACGCCACG
>JANOJK010000359.1:0-1908 GCA_031408165.1 Acidobacteriota bacterium
ATACGGCCGCGCTACTTGCTGGTCGTCGCCTTCGGGCGGCGAATGCTCCCCGTGTCGAGCGTCACGCCCTTGTCGCTGATCGTCTGGAAATGAAGGTCGTCGCCGTCGATCTCGATCAGCATGAAGGCATAGTCCGAATCGTTGCCGTACGCGGTCATCGCGGATTTCCGCAGATCGCCCTTCCGCAGCTTCGCCGACGAGCCGAGGATGAAATAGGCGACGCCCTTCTGCGGCTTGAGGCGCTCGTAGAAGTGCTCGTGCCCCATGATGGCGACGTTGACGCCGTACTTCAGGAAGGTTGGCTCGAGCAGCTCGCGCTGCGCGTCGGCCGAGCCGTGCGTGGCACCGGATGAATAGAGCGGATGGTGAAAGAATGCGATCTTCCAATCCGATCCGCTTGCCGTCAGCTCCTTCTCCAGCCATTCCAGCTGCTTGGGATCGACGTAGTTGGAGTCGATCGCGAAAAGGCGCACGCCGGGCTTTGGCTTGAAGGTGTAGTACTTACGTCCCTCCATGTTGAACAGCTTGTACTGGATCTGTCCCGCGTCGTCGTGATTGCCCAGCGACGCGTAGAACTTCACGCCGGCGTCGATGATCGGTTTGTAAGGCTCTGAGAACTTCTTCTCGTAGTCGCGCGGACGCTCGCTCCCGTACAGGTTGTCGCCCGTCATCAGCACGAACTCGAACGGAAAACGCGCCCGCCATTTCGCCATCTGCGCCGCGATGGCGGTCTGCCCGCCTCCAGGCTGGCCGCTGTCGCCGATGACCGCGAACTTGAGCGAACCCTGCTTATTCGGCAGGCGCAGGTCCTGCGCCGCCGCCAGAGTCGGCAACGCGATGAGCAGAAGCGCGATCACGAAGAAGCGACGCATCAGGTTCCTCCAGCTACGTTTTGATCACGTTCAGGATGTAATCGACGATCAGATCCGTGGCCGTGTCGAGCAGCAGCAGATGCTGGCCGACGACGCGGTATTCCAGCGGCTCGGGCAGGGTTGGCAGGTTCAGCAGCAGATTCGCCGGCATGGTCGGCTTCGGCTGACCCTCCGGATACTTCGCGTTGACCTTGAACGCCACCGTGCCGGGCGCGGGAGCATCGTCCTTGATGATCGCTTTCGCGTCGCGGCCATCTTCACCTTTCATCTCCGGCGCAAGGAGCCGGCGGAAGACCGGGCGCGTCTCAGCCGTGAAGATGTCGCCCTGTTTGGCGCCGGCGCGCGCAGCCTGGATCTTCGCAGTCAGCGCGACTTTCTGGGCGTTGACCTGCTCAGCGCTGGCGTTCTCTTTCTGCCTGGCCGAACCCCTGGCGAGGTCCTTGTGCAGGTCGGCGTACTCCGCCACGCGCGCCTTGAAATCCGACATGACAGCGGCGTTCGGATTCACGGCGGGGTCCGTGCTCGTCCTGGCTGCCCCGGCTTTCTGGGCCGCCTCAGCGGGCGTCTGGCTTGGGGGCGCCGAGCGCTCGGCCGCGGTCGGTCCGCAGGCGACGGCGGCGAACATCGCGACAAACAGGAGTCGGCTGGCCTTCATGGCAAAGAATATTTCACGATCCGTGCCCTCCTACCTCGTCGTTATTGGTTGTTCGGGCCATCCTTGCGTTCTGGGGGGGCCGGACGGTTCCCGCGCTGATCGAAGGAGGGCCACCTGGCGCTGCCTCGAAACTGCCTGGCGCTGCGGTTGGCGCCGGGAGGAGCTGGCGCGGCTGCCGGTCAGGCGGGAACGAGCGGCGCGGGTCGAGACGCCGGCCCGGCGGCGGTAAGGCCTTTCGGACCGAGCGGGCGATTGGCCGCGATGAGTTCTTCGGCCAACTTCGTTGACAGCGGACGCGAGAACAGGTAGCCCTGGGCGTGCGTGCAGCCGAGGCGCTCCAGCTCGCGCGCCTGTACCGCACTCTCGATCCCTTCGGCCACC
>JANOJK010000404.1:0-3174 GCA_031408165.1 Acidobacteriota bacterium
TGTGTGTCGACGTAGGAATGATGGCGACCGGCCAGCAACGGGTCGTTGCTGAAGTCGATGCCGGGTACGACGTGCGCCGTACAGAAGGCCACCTGCTCGGTCTCGGCGAAGAAGTTGTCAGGGCTTCGGACTTCGCACTTCAGACTTCAGACTTTCTTTATCCACTCCGCTATGGCGGCTGCGACCCGGGGGCTGACCAGCGTGTGATCGGCGTCGGGGATGTGGACCACCTCGGAGGGGGGCGCCTTCTTGCGGGCCCGCGCCAGTTCCGCCAGGCGGTCCGCCTCGGCCGGCGGGACATTCGGATCGAGATCCCCGTGGACGATGAGGATCGGCTGCTTGACCTTGGGGAGGATCAACGCCGGGTCGTAGGTGAGTATGCTCTTGAACCACGGTGTGTCCGCCTGGCGCCGCATCGCATCCGGCACACCCTGCCAGCCGGTGCCGCTGATGACGGCAGCCTGGATCTTCCGCTGGAGGTCGATCCGCGCCTGGCGCTCGGCTGGCGGGAGCTTCAGCCCGTCGAGCACGCGCTCCTGTTGCTGAAGGATCAGCTCCGCGCCGGTCGATCCCCCTGCGTCGAGCGTCACGACACCGTCGATTTCCTTGTTACGCGACGCCGCGATCAGCGCGACGGCGCCTCCATCGCCGCGCCCCGCCACGACGATCCGCCGCTTGTCGACGTCGTCGCGCTTCGACAGCCACCGCACCACGGCGGTCACATCGTCCGCATAGTCGGCGAGAGTCGCGGTCTCGGTGCGCCCCCCGCTCTGTCCTCCGCCGCGGCGGTCGTAGCGCACGACCAGGTGGCCTGCGTCGGCGAGCCCTTTCGCAAGCTGCGCGAACACCGGTACGCCCGCGATCACTTCGTCGCGATCGGCCGGCGTCGCGCCACCCACGAGGATGACCGCTGGATGGCGAAGGCGGCCGGCGAGGCCGGGCGGCGCCGTCATGGTGCCGGCCAAATTGAACCCGTTCGCCGGGATGGAGACGTCGCCGTCGGTCGGATTGCGCGCCGTCTGCGCGCGCGTCGCAACGCTCGACGCGTCTTCGCGCACGACGAGGAGGCCGGCCGAGGGGATTTCGAAACGCACCAGCCGCACCTTGTCGTCGATGACGGCGATGGCCTCGACAGCGCTGCCGTCGGGATTCCGGAACGCGAGCGCAAAACGTCGCGTCGGCACGGAGCCTCCAGGCCCCGTGAGTGTCTGCTCCGACATTTCGCGGAGCGTCACCGTGACCTCCGCCTGCGGCGCCACGTACACGGGGAACTCACTCCCGACGGCGGTGACCGACAGTTTTGCCGCGAGCGCTTCGTAGCTGCCGAACACGTTGTTCGGGAGGACGATGGTCCTGGCGCTGATCTGATCCTCTTTCGAGACGGTCTTGCCGCCCTGCGTGACCTCGTTGATGGCCGTGGTCATCGCAAAGGAGGTCGCGAGGGTCACGGGCGCGTTCTTCAGGCGCGCCTCGAGCCTCAGCTCGAGCGGCTGCCAGTCGGGCGCGTACTTCATCTCGAAGCGGGTGATATTGAAGTCCAAGGGCGCGCCGGTGCGTCCGGTGGACGTGATGATCCAGCCCGATCCCGTGCGCGCGAGCGTGACCTGCTCGCGTCCGACCTGCGTGCCCCTGAGGAAGATGCCGAAGGCTGTGTCGCCGGGAACGGGCGCTGGCGGTGCGGTTTGGGCGGATGCCGCCCAGGTCACGGCCAGCACGACGGCTGCCGTCAGGGCGGTACAATGAACTCGCATTGAAACAGGATAACAGCAGCGGATACGCGGCGCTGCGGCACGGCGCTGGATTGATCGATCGATCGGGGATCGGCCGGATTCTGCTGACCGGCGCCGACCGCCGATCGTACCTGCAGGGGCTCCTTACCAACGACATCGAGGCGTTGAGGCCGGGCGGCGGCTGCTACGCCGCCATGCTGACGGCGCAGGGGCGCATGATGACCGACATGCGCGTCCTCGAGCTCGGCGACGGCGTCCTGCTCGACGTGCCGCGCGAAGTGACCACCGCCATCCGCGACCACCTGGACCGTTTCGTCTTCAGTGAGGACGTCCAGGTGGAAGACGTCACCGGCGCGCGCGCGGAGATCGGGATCTACGGCCCTGGCGCCCTCGACGTACTGGTCAAGGCCGGCATGGACGGGGGCGCGCCGGCGACGTTGTTCGCCAGCACGCGCGGCCGCGTCGCGGGCGTCGATGCGGTCATCGTTCGGAGTGACGAGCTCGGTGTTCCCGGCTACGACGTCCTCGTCGACGCACCACACGCGAAGGCGGTGGCCGACGCCCTGCTCGGCGCTGGCGCGGTGCCGGTGTCCGAGACCGATGCGGAAGGCGTGCGCATGGAGAGCGGGCGCCCGCGATTCGGAGTGGACATGGACGCCGATACCATCCCGCTCGAAGCGGGCCTCGAGCAGCGGGCGATTTCCCGCACCAAGGGCTGCTACGTGGGCCAGGAAGTCATCGTGCGGGTCCAGGATCGCGGCCATGGCCGCGTCGCGAAGCGCCTGGTGGGGCTCACGTTCGATGCCGATGCCCGGGTACCCGCAGCAGGCGCGCGCGTGTGGTCGGGGGATCGCGAGATCGGGCGCGTGACGAGTGCGATCTGGTCACCCGCGCTGGCGCGTCCCATCGCGCTCGGCTATGTCCACCGCGACTTCGTCGAGCCCGGGACTGGCGTCACAGTGGACGCTTCGGCCGGCCTCATCGTCCGGTTGCCGTTTCGAGAACCCTGATGAGCTCCTCGTCCGCCGGGGGAAACGCGAGCGACGGCAGGTCCTCGCGCGCGACCCAGCGCATCTCCTGGCCGAGCCGGGACTCGGGCGCATTCAGAAACGTGCAGGAAAGAAAGTGGAGCTCCACGCTGCGATCGGGATAATCGTGGGTCACCGTGAAGACCTCGGCCCCGATGACGGCATCCGCGCCAAGCTCCTCCTTCAACTCCCGCCGCAGGCCGTCCTCCAGGGACTCGCCGGGTTCGCATTTACCCCCGGGAAACTCCCACAGCCCCTCGAGGTGCGCCCCTTTCAGCCGCCGCGTCACGAAATAGCGGCCGTGGTCCTCCACGATGGCGGCCGAGACGACGATCCTCATGCGATCTCGTTCTCGGGATTGAAGGGATAGGCCTTGCAGCCCGCCTGCATCGGGCAGATCGGACACTGCGGCTTCC
>JANOJK010000446.1:0-4987 GCA_031408165.1 Acidobacteriota bacterium
CACGACGGCGGCCGTGATGAACTTGGTGCTGATGTCACGTTCGCTGAGGACTTCTTATCTGGTGAGTCCATCAATAATTTCGGTAAGTTCGTTAGGCCCAAGAGAAACCAGACCAACTAGATAGACCAAATAGACCAGACAGACCAGAGGCACCCGACTAAAAATTTCCCGCTTGGACCACATCCTCGATGCTGTTGATGTCGAGCCAGTGGCCTGCTGTATAGAGCACTCTGATTTGATACTGCCGTTTCAACAGTTCTTGGAGCAGTTGGGGGATACCGGCCTTGCGGTTGGTTGGTTTGGCCAGCATTTCTACAATGATGTCGGTGATGACGGTGACCGCGCTGGGTGAGCTGAATCCCGGGTCTCTCATCCTGAATCCCGGGTCTCTCATCCTGAATCCCGGGTCCCTCATGTTCAGGGTCCAGAGCACCGCGGCGTCGAGCAGCGCGCACGCGGCGACCGCCAGATCGATTTCGCGTCCCGCTGGGCCGCCTGACCGCGCACCGAGACACAGCAGGATTCGTGATCAAGGATCTGGATTCGGATTCAGGATGCAGGATTCGGGATGCAGGATTCGGGATGCAGGATGAAGGATCGAGATGCAGGATTCGGGATGCAGGATGCGGGATGACAGGATCAGCGATCAGGGATCAAGGATCGATCGACGGCCGCGCCGGGTGGCGCGACCGTCGATGCACGATCCAACGAGGTTAGAAGCGGATGCGGGCGGCGAGCTGGATGATCCGCGGGTCGCGCGCGCCGTTGATGGTCCCGAACCCGTTGCGGTTCGCGACGATGAAGTTGCCCGCCGAGTCGTACGGCAGGTTGGACGGGGTGGTCGCGGTCAGGCTGGCGTAGTTCGCGGTCGCGTTCACACCCGAGAACTGCGTGTGGTTGAGCGCGTTGAACGCGTCGGCGCGCAGCTCGAGCCGTGACTGGCCGCGCAGCTGGAACGATTTCTGGATCGAGAGATCCAGGTTGTTGACGCCCGGCCCGGTCAGATAGTTGCGGCCCGATTCCAGGCCGAGGCTGCCCGGCCGCGGCGGCAGGAACGCGGCCACGTTGAGCTGCGAATACGGGTTGTCGCCGCTGCCGGTACCCGGATTGCCGTTGAGCCCGATGCGTGACCCTTCGGTGAACGACCCGGTGAGGTTCTGATTGCCGATCCCCGAGATGGTGAAGCCGGGCGTATACGGCGTGCCGCTCAGCACGCGGTAGATGCCGGAGACCTGCCAGCCGTCGAACACCGCGGCCGCGAGCCTGCCGCTCCCGAATCGCGCGGACTGCCCCGGAACCTCGTAGACGAAGTTCGCGACGAAGTTGTGCCGCCGATCCTGGTTGAGCGGCCCGTAGTTCGCCTGCTTGTCGAGACCGTCGATGCGATGGAAGTCGCCGTCTCCGCCGTTGGTCGTGCCGAGCGCCTTGCTGAGCGTGTAGCTGACGCCGAACAGCAGGCCGTTGCTGAACCGGCGGTCGAGCGCCGTCTGGAGCGCGTTGTAGTTGGCGTTCCCGCTCATCTCGTGCAGGTTGATGTTGCCGAACCCGCGGTACGGCCGCAGGAAATCAGCCGGCAGCGACGTCGCGCCAGGGGTCGTCGAGGCATTGAGGGTCGGATCCTGGTTCCCCGCCGCGAATGCGGCACCATACGGGATGGCGTTGAGATTGATGCGCTGCAGGAGGTGCCGCGACTGCGACCCGACATACGACACGTCGAGCACGAAGGCGTGCGGCAGCTTGGTCTGCACGCCGATGTTGTAGTTGTAGACGGTCGGGATCTTGCCGTCGGGCGCGAAGGCGTTGAGACCGAACGGCGCGAGCAGCGCCGACGAGGCGTCGCCCAGTTCCTGCAGGCGGCCGAACTGCACGGTCGGCGCAAACGTCGTCGGCGGATTGGTGATCATGTCGAAGGTCTCGTTGCCCTGGAAGCGGTCGTAGAACATCCCGCCGCCGCCGCGCACGATCATCGCCTGCCGGCCGGTCAGATCGTAGGTGAACCCGAACCGCGGCGCATACAGCACGCCGTTGTTCTCCATCAGGTACTTGTTCACGCCCTCGCCCGCCTGGCGAATCCCGTTGAGGATGTCTCCCGAATTCGGGACGAGGCGGCCGATGAACGTCGCCCCGACGACGGTCCCCGTGACGGGGTCCACGCCGCTGCGCGTGCCGTTGACGATCGCCGGCTGGTAGAGCCGCGGCGCCCGGGCAGGATTCCAGAGGTCGGGCCGGAACGTCGAGGTCTGCTGGTCGGCGTCGTACTGCGGCTGGATGTAGTAGAACCGCAGCCCGTAGTCGAACGTCAGGCGGGTGGTCGCCTTCCAGTTGTCCTGCACGTACCACTCGACGTTCTTGTAACGATACTTCCCCGTGGCGTACTGGGACGCCTGGTTGTAGGTGTTGAAGATGCCCAGCGCGGCGTTGGCGTAGCCGTAACCGGAATCCAGCGGATTGGCCGTGTTGTCGGAAAAGCTGATGTCGCCGCTGGAGTTGGCGAACGACGTCTGATCCTTCTGGCTGTACTGGAAGTACACGCCGGCCTTCACCGTGTGCGTCGAGAACGCCTTCGTGAAGTTGTCGATCACGTCGGTGGTGCGGTTGTAATTGAAGAACGGCGCGTTGTTGGTGCCGAAGGTCGGCGCCTGGTTGCCGCCCCTGGCGCGCGTACCGAAGTCGAACCGCGGGATGTAATCGTTCTGGACCGCGGAGGGATACAAGAGCGGCAGGGCCGAGAGGCCCGTGGCCGTGCGGCTGAGCGAATCATCCGTCGCATCGATGTTGATGCGGTTGTAGCCGAACCCGAACGTGATCTCGTTGAACGTGGTCGAGTTGATGACCTTCGTCGCGCTGAGCGCAAAGGCGTGGCCCGGCCGGGCGTCGGTGATCTTGGTGCGCTCGAGATTCGTGCCGAGCACGAAGGAGCCGTACTGCGACGTGATCGCGTCCTTGTTGTTCACGAAGCGCCCGAATACCCGCCAGTCGTGGGTCGGGCTGTAGTCGATGCGGACCATGTCCTCGCGCCGCGGATAGTTGTCGGATGTCTGGGACGTGTAATTGAAGCCCTGCCCGGTGGCGTTGGGCGCCGGGAACAGCTTGAGGATGTTGAGGCCCGGGCCGTAGAGGCGCGCCGGGTCGATCCGTCCGACGACCCCCTGGAACTGGTAGCAGCCGGAGGTGTTCGCCGCGGTGCAGGGCAGCCCCGTCGCGGTATCGCGGATGAACGGGAACGGCGCGCCGTTGTTGTCGACGCTCTGGGAGAAATCCCCCTGGCGCTCGAGCGCGGTCGGCAGCTTGATGCGGCGAAGGTTGTTCGGACGCAGCTGCTGCTGGTACTCCTGCGACCAGAAGAAGAACAGCTTGTTCCGGCTCGCGTTGAATTTGTTGGGAATGAAAATGGGACCGCCGATCGTGTAGCCGATGTCGTCGAGGCGCAGCAGATTCTTGGGCAGGCCCTCGCGGTTGTTGACCCAGTTGGTGGCGTTCAGGCTGTCGTGGCGCTTGTACCAGGAGCCCGATCCGCTGAAGTCGCGTCCGCCGCTCTTCGTCACGACGCTGATCTGCGCGCCGGAGGATCGGCCGTACTCGGCCTGGTAGTTCGCGGTGAGCACCTTGAACTCGGCGACGGCGTCGAGGCTGAGCGTCGCCAGCTGATCGCCGTTGTTCCCGGTATCGACGTTGCCGACGCCGTCGAGCGTCAGGTTGTTCTGGTTGAACCGCGCGCCGTTGGCGCTGATGTTGCCCAGACCCGCATGGCCGGCGACCGTGAGGTTGGCCGTGTTGACGACGCCGGGAGTGAGGCCGACGAGGGCGAGGTAGCTGCGGCTGTTGACCGCCACGTCCTGCAGGACCTTGCCTTCGAGCGCATAGCCGCGCTCCGCGCTCTGGTTCTTGAGCTCGGTGGTGCGGCCCGTGACCGTCACGGTCTCACTCCTCGCGCCGACTTCCAGGGTGACGATGCCGGCGTTCAGCTTGTCGTTGGCGTTGAGGACCACGTTGGTGCGCTCGACGGTCTTGAAGCCTTCGAGGGCGACCCGCAGGGTGTAGGCGCCCGGCTGGAGCTGCGGAAATGTGAAGTAGCCGGTCTCCTGAGTGGTCACGGTAAGCGTGTCGCCGCGCTGGTTGTTCACGAGCGTGACGGTCACGCCGGGAACCGCGCCCCCCTGGGCGTCGCGGACGGTGCCGGCAATGGAGCCGCTCGACGTCTGGGCCCCCGCAGACCCGGCGACGAAGAGCATGACGAAGACGAGCGCGAAACAGTGAATAAGCCGCTGTCGCATAAATCCCCTCCCTGAACCAAACCTGTACCCGGATGAAGTCATACTACCGGACTTCTTCGCTCTCTGGTGAACAATGAGCCCCGGGTATCACCGGCCTGCGGCCCGGGCGGCGTCGAAGTAGCGGAGGCACTTGTCGCGCCACGCGGCGGCGTCCTCGGTTTGACGGCGCAATTTCGCGAGCACGGCCTCGTACCGCTGATCGTCCACCTTGCCGTGCAGCGACCGCCAGCGGGTCTCGAGTCCTCTCGCTTCTTCAGCGCCGCGGCCGTAAACGGCGACCAGCTCGTCCCATAGCGTGCGCCCTGACTTCATGCGGTAGTCCCACGCCAGGCGGTGAAACCACAGGAGCAACTGGTCCGGCGTGGTCGCGGGATCGCTCCACTGCTCGCGCAAGGGCGACCGGTACTGCTCGACGGCGCCGCTGCCGCGTCGGGTGCGGTCGTATCCGATGCCCGACGCGTCGGCGCGATGGTAATAGGTGGCCGACCAGTCCGCACGGCGGGAGTCCGTGTTCTCCGGCATCGGCGCGTAGTGATCGCCGCCGATCAGATGATGCAGGCCGAGCGGCATGGTGTAGTGCACGAACGCTTCGCGCGAGTCCAGCATGATCGAGCGGATCGTTGTCTCCACTTCGGGCGTGGCGCCCCACGTCATGCGGATCCATTCGCCGGCGATCGCCTCCGTGCCAAGGGCCGGGTTCCAGGCGAGCCGCC
>JANOJK010000455.1:0-1840 GCA_031408165.1 Acidobacteriota bacterium
AGCGGCGGCAAAGCTGGCGTCGAGACACCTGCGCGACTACCGCCTGCCCGACAGCGCCATCGACGTCCTCGACGAAGCCGGCGCGAAGGCGCGCCTCGCGGCCCCCCCGCGCGTCGACAAGGCACCGGCGGAGGTGCTCCAGGTCGGCGTCGCCCAGGTCGAAGAGGTCGTCGCCCGGATGGCGCGGATTCCCGCCAAGCAGGCCTCGTCCTCCGACAAGGACCGCCTGAAGACGCTCGAGGAATCACTCGGACGCGTGGTCTTCGGGCAGGCGGATGCCGTGAAGCTCGTCGCGCGGGCCATCAAGCGCTCGCGGGCGGGGCTCGGACAACCCGATCGCCCCGCCGGCGCCTTCCTCTTCACCGGACCCACCGGCGTCGGCAAGACCGAGCTCGCCAAGCAGCTCGCCCTTCATCTCGGGAACGAGTTCGCGCGCTACGACATGAGCGAGTACATGGAGAAGCACGCCGTCGCCCGGTTGATCGGCGCGCCTCCGGGATACGTCGGCTTCGAGCAGGGCGGACTGCTCGTCGACGCCGTCCGCACCCATCCCTACAGCGTCGTCCTGCTGGACGAAATCGAGAAGGCGCATCCGGACATCTTCAACATCCTGCTGCAGGTGATGGACCACGCGACGCTGACCGACAACAACGGCCGCAAGGCCGACTTCCGCCAGGTCGTGCTGATCATGACGTCGAACGCCGGCTCGCGCGAGATGAGCGCGGGCAGCATCGGGTTCACCGACTCGCCCGTTTCCGGCAGCCTCGACAACCGGCAGCGGGCCGCGCAGGCGCGCTCCAAGACGGCCGTCGAGCGCGTGTTCAGCCCCGAGTTCCGCAACCGCCTCGACTCCATCGTCAATTTCAAGCCGCTGACGCCGGACGTCATGGAGACGATCGTCGACAAGTTCATCATCCAGCTCGAGGAGCAGCTCGCGGAGCGCCGGATTGCGATTACTCTTCTTCCGGAGGCGCGCGGGTACCTGGCAAAAAAGGGGTACGATCCCATGTTCGGAGCGAGGCCGCTCGCGCGCGTGATCCAGGCCGAGGTCCGGGATCGGCTCACCGACGAAATCCTCTTCGGCGCGCTCGAGAACGGCGGCAACGTCACCATCGGGCAGCAGGCGGACGCGCTCACGTTCTCCTTTTAGATCGAGTTGTAAACGAGTAGTTGCCCGATTACCCAATTACCCGATACCCCGATTACCCGATTTACAAATTACTCATTTACAGATTGATCTATGGCTGACGAACAGGACGACTCCATCAAGGTGGTCGATCGCCGCTGGTGGGCCCGCGGCGACGATGGCGGCGCGCCGCGCGCGGACCAGTCCCAGAAACCCACCTATGTCGAAGAGCTCGAGCGCAGGGCGGCGGACGCCGAGAAGCAGGCGCAGGAGTACCTGGCGAAGTACCGGCAGGCGTCGCAGGAGTTCGAAGACGCCCGCGCGCGCATGCGCAAGGAATTGGCGAAAGACGCCGAGCGCAGCCGGCGCGACGTACTGGTGGGTCTGCTGGAAGTCGTCGACAATCTGGACCGCGCGATCGATGCCTCGAAGAAGGCCCCTCGACGGAGCTCGGGGCAGGCGGGCCCGCCAGGCCACGACGCCGGCGATCCGCTGCTCGAGGGAGTCGAGATGGTCAGGCAGCAGTTCCTCGCCAAGCTGGACGGGTTCGGCGTGAAACGCATCGAGGCGCTGGGCGCCGAGTTCGATCCCGGCCTTCATGAAGCCGTGACCACCGTGCCGGCCGGGGATGCCGCGGCCGACGGGCGCGTCGTGGGGGTCATCACCCACGGCTACAAGATCGGGGACGAGATTCTGCGCCCGGCGCTCGTCGCC
>JANOJK010000522.1:0-5086 GCA_031408165.1 Acidobacteriota bacterium
GCCTGCTTCGACAGCGCTTCCTGCGAGCGGAGGAGCGGGGTCTTCTTGTCGAGCGCGTCGCCGGTCCAGCTGACGAAGGCCGTCGGGATGACCAGGGTCGCGCCGAGCGGCGAAGTGAGCAGCCAGGGGGGGCTGGTCGGATCCCACGCGGTATAGCCGCGCGCTTCGAAGGTCGATCGCATGCCGCCCGAGGGGAAGCTCGAGGCGTCGGGCTCGCCGCGGACGAGCTCCTTGCCGTTGAACTCGGCGACGGCGCGGCCGTCGGAGGTGGGGTTCAGAAACGAGTCGTGTTTCTCCGCGGTGATGCCGGTCATCGGCTGGAACCAGTGCGTGTAGTGGCTGGCGCCGTGCTCGACGGCCCAGTCCTTCAGCGCGGTGGCGACGATGTCGGCAACGTTCGGGTCGAGCGCTTCGCCGTGCGCGCTGGCGCGGCGCAGCGAACGGAAGACGTCCTTCGGGAGGCGGGCCCGCTGCACCTCTTCGTTGAACGTCAGCGATCCGAATTCGTCGCTGGCTTTTCGGGGGGGCGACGCCGGGGTGTTGCGCAGCGAGGTCGCGTATTCGTTGATGTTGCGGATGGCGTCGTTCGAAGATGCGGAGCCCATTCGGTGCCGTTCCTTTCGTAGCGGGCCCGTCCTGGCCCGGCAAGCCTTCGATTATGGTCGGGGCGGCCCGGCACCGCAAGGGCAAACGGCGGGCTGCCTTCGACGTGATATACATAACGATGTGAAAGATATGACGGCGGGCGACTACTTCGCGCCAATCGTCGGCGAGTTCGAGCACTTCGTGCTGCTCGCGCTGGTGCGGCTGGGAAACGGGGCGTTCGGCGCCGCGATCCGCCGGGAGATCCGCGATCGGACCGGTCGCGATGCGTCGGTGGGCACGGTGTACATGACGCTCGGCCGGCTCGAGAAGAAGAAGATGATCGTGTCGTATGTCGGCAGTCCCACGGCACTGCGCGGCGGACGCAGGCGAAAGCACTACCTCATCGATGCGGACGGCCAGAGCGCGCTCGGGCGCGCCTATCGGGCGTTCACGCGCATGGCGGACGGAATCGAGCAGGAGCTCCTCCACCTATAGGGGGGACGCCCCGCCTGAAGGTCTGGCTACTGCAGGGAGTAGGTCTGCCCGGCGCGCAGCACCGCGAGCTTGATCCCGCGTCCCGAGAGCAACCCGCCCGGGGGGGTCTTGTCCACCTGCGCGCCGCGCGCGTCGATCACGACGACCGAACTGTGGCCGAACACCTCGAACGACGCGCCTCGCACGATCACGCCGGTCGCTTCGTCGATGCCCACGCCCACAAGGGCAGGCCGGTCCATGACGGCGCTGATCAGGCGGTTGTCGCGCTGCCGTTTGAGGAAGTGCTGATCGATGAGCACCTCGGGCCAGAGACCCAGACCCTTCGCGATCACCGTGGCACCCGCGGTCAGCGACTTGAGGTCGGCGTCTCCGGTGAACATGGCGTCAGCGAGCACGGCCGCACCCGCACTCGTGCCTCCCACGGTCGCGCCCGCACGGTACCGTTCGCGAATGATCTCGGCGAGCCCCGTGCCTTCGATCGCCTTCATGAACCGGTTCTGATCGCCGCCCGGCATCCAGATGAGCGTCGCCCCGCGCAGGGCCGCTATCGCGGCGTCCTTGTCATCGAACGAGACCTTCGACGCCGCGCGCGCACCGGCCTCGCGCCACATCGTCACGGAGTCGTCCCCCGCACCGGCGACGGCGGATGACTGCGGCAGGACGGCGACGACGGCGTTCTTTCCACCGGACAGCTCCAGCGCCTTCGCGACGATCTCCGGGCCCGTCCCTCCACCACCGACGACGACGAGCGCGCCCCGCTGGGCGAAGGCGGAAGTGGACAGCAACAGCGTAAGCAGAAGCGCGACCAGGAGCCTTGGCATGGGGGGGATATTACTTCGGGCCAGGCGAGGGCTCGACCGCCCGGCCCCGGTTCGCAGTTGACGGACTAACCGCGCCGGGGTATGGTGCGTCTCAGTAGACAGTCTATGGGAACGAAGAAACCGGACCGCCAGGAGCTGCTCCCCGGCACGCTCGACATGCTGATCCTCAAGTCGCTGTCGATCGGCGTCATGCACGGGTACGGCATCGCGCAGCACATCCGGAGCGTCTCCGGCGAGGTGCTCCAGGTCGAGGAGGGGTCGCTCTACCCTGCGCTGCAGCGCCTGCAGATCCAGGGATTGATCGACTCGGAGTGGGGGCACTCGGCCAACAACCGGCGCGCGCGGTTCTACCGGCTGACGCGCGCCGGCCGCCGCGCGCTCGGCGACGCGGAATCCAGCTTCGACAAGGTGATCGCGGCCATCGGGCGCGTCATGCGTCCCGCATAGATCGTCCAGGGAGCGTCCGCCATGAACCTGTTCCGCCACCTGAAGGCGTGGATCCGCCGCCGGCGTCTGGACGATGAGCTCCGCGAGGAGCTGGCGCAGCACGTCGCCTGGAAGACCGACAGCCTGATCGCCGACGGCGTGCCCGAGCCCGAGGCGCGGCGGCGCGCGGCCATCCAGGTCGGCAACCTCACGCGGCTGCGGGAGCAGTCCCGCGCCGTCTGGGGATTTCCGTCTGTCGACAGTGTGGCGCAGGACGTCCGGTACGCGTTCAGGCAGATGCGGCGCTCACCGGTCGTCGCCACGGTGGCGGTGGCGTCGCTGGCGGTCGCGATCGGCGCCGGCAGCGGAGTGTTCGCCCTCACGCGGGCCGCGCTCTACCGGGAGGCGGGTGTCGCCCATCCGGAAGAAGTGCTCATGCTGCGCTGGGAAGCGCCCGCCGATGCCAGCATCTTCAGCTCGCTCAACGGCTCGAGCAGCCAGTCGGGGACGGTCAACTCCAGCACGTCGTTCGCCTACCCGACCTTCAAACGCCTCGCGGAGACCCTCGGATCCCGCGAGGCCGACGTCGCCGGGTTCGCCGACATGTACCAAGCCAACCTGTCGCTGCAGGGACAAGCCCGCATGGTCGACGGCCAGCTCGTCTCGGGCTCCTACTTCTCCATGCTGGGCACCCGTCCGCAGCTCGGACGCCTTCTGCAGGCGTCCGACGACGAGCCGTCGGCGGAAGGCATCGTCCTCAGTCACCAGTTCTGGAAGGAGCGGTTCGGAGGCAGTCCGCAGGCGGTCGGCGCCGCGGTGCGGATCAACGGCGTCCCCTTCACCGTGGTGGGGGTCGCCGATCCCCGGTTCCGCGGATCGCTCGACGTCGGCACGGTCCCCGACGTGTTCGTGCCGTTCGGCGCAAGGGATCGCGTGGCCCGCGACGGGGAGCATGGGGCCGACGTGAATTACTGGTGGGTAGTCGTTCTCGCGCGGCCGCGGGCAGGCGTGGCTCCAGAGGCCGTCCGCGCCAAGGCGGAGACAGTCCTCCGCGCCGGCGTCCGGGCGGCGCGCCCGTCGCTGCCGGAGACCTCTCTGCCATCGATGAGAGTGGACCCGGGCGCCTACGGCCAGTCGTTCATGCGCGACGAGCTGCGCGCGCCGCTGCGCATGCTGTTCATGGCCATTGCCGCGCTCCTGCTGATCGCCTGTACCAACGTCGCCGGGCTCCAACTCGCGCGGGCCGCCGCGCGCGGGCGGGAGATGGCCGTGCGCCTGGCGATAGGCGCCGGGCGCGGCCGCCTCGTACGCCAGGTGGTCACCGAGAACCTGGTGTTGGCGCTCGCCGGAGGCGTCGCGGGCCTCTTTCTCGCGCAGGCCATGGCGCGGGCGCTGCTGCCCGCCCTTGGCATGGACGCGGATGCGCCACTCGATCTCGGCGTCGATCGCGCCGTTGCGCTCTTCGCGGTCACCACGGCGTTTGCGAGCGGCATCCTCCTCGGCCTTGCGCCGGCGTGGCGCGCATCCGGCGCGCGCTCCAGCATCATCGCTGCGGGCTCGCTCGCCGGCCGTGGCTCGGGCGAGCAGCCTCGGCTGCGGCTCGGCCGCGCCCTGCTCGTCTGCCAGATGGCGCTCTCGCTCGCGCTCGTGTTCGCAGCGTTGCTGTTCGTACAGTCGCTCCGGCGGCTCGAACACGTCAGCACCGGCTTCGACACGCGCAATCTCATCATGTTCCGCGTGAACCCCCTGCTGAGCGGGTACTCGCCCGAGCGCGTGTCGCAGTACTGGCGGGCCGGCCTCGAGGCGATTCGTCGCACACCCGGCGTCGCGCACGCCACGGTGACCACGCACCCGCTCATTGCCAATGCCTCGTCGACCTCAGAGGCGTACTACCGGCAGCCGGACGGGACCGACAAGAGCGAGCTCACCGGGCGAATGAGCGTCGGGGAAGACTTCTTCACGACGATGGGCATCGCGATTCTCGCGGGGCGCGGCATCGATGGCCGCGAGGCCAGCGGCGGCGTCCGCGCCGCCGTCGTCAACGAAACCATGGCACGCCGGCTGTTCGCCGAGCCGGGCCCGATCGGCCGTCGGTTCAGGCTGAGCGCACGGCCCGGGGCGCCGGTGTACGAAGTCGTCGGCATCGCGGCGGATGCGCGATTCTCGAACCTGAGACGTCCACAACCGTCAATCGCCTATCTGTCGCTGGAAGAGAACCCGTCGCCCGGCTCGATCACCTATTACGCGCGGACGGCGTCCGCCGCGCCTGGCCTCGGCGCCGCGCTCGAGCAGGCGATGCACCAGGTGGATGGCTCGCTCCCGGTCTTCGCGATGCGGACGCAGGATGAGCAGATCGCGCGCTACCTGGCGCGCGACCGATTCTTTGCCACGCTGGGCATGCTGCTGGGCGGGGCCGCCGTTCTGCTGTCGTGCATCGGCCTTTACGGCCTGCTGTCGTACGCCGTCACACGCCGGACGCCGGAACTGGGCGTGCGGCTTGCGCTCGGGGCGACTCCCCGCGGGCTCGCCTCGTCCATCGTGAAGGAGTCCCTGCTGCTTGCGGCCGCGGGTACGGCGCTGGGTGTTCCCGCGGCGTATTCACTCGGGCGGGCGGCTGAGTCGTCGCTCTTCGGCGTCACTGCGACGAGTCCGGTCCTGCTGGCTGTGGCGTCCATCGTACTCGCCGCGGTTTCCGCTGGCGCGGCCTTCATACCTGCACGCCGTGCGTCCCGCGTGGATCCGCTGGTCGCGCTGAGGGC
>JANOJK010000528.1:0-7157 GCA_031408165.1 Acidobacteriota bacterium
CAAAGGGTTCAGGGGTTTACCCTTGAGCTCTGTACCAACTGTTCCGTTGTACAATCACTGGTTGGCTTTTCCCCAAAAACCTCAGCAGTAATGGCACACGACTGGGTGGCCGTGCGCGGCGCGCGCGTCCACAACCTCAAGAACATCGACGTCGATCTGCCGCGCGACAAGCTCGTGGTCATCACCGGGCTGTCGGGTTCAGGGAAATCCTCGCTCGCGTTCGACACCATCTACGCGGAAGGGCAGCGGCGGTACGTCGAATCGCTGTCGTCCTACGCCCGCCAGTTCCTGGAGCAGATGGAGAAGCCCGACGTCGATCTGATCGAGGGGCTGTCGCCGGCCATCGCGATCGAGCAGAAGACGACGGGCTCGAATCCGCGCTCGACGGTCGGCACCGTCACCGAGATTTACGATTACCTGCGCCTCCTCTTCGCCAACATCGGCATCCCGCATTGCCACCTCTGCGGCCGCGAGATCTCGTCGCAGTCGCTCGAGCGCATCGTCGACATGGTGATGCTGTCGCCCAACGAGGAGCGCATCAACGTGATGGCCCCCGTCGTGCGCGGCCGCAAGGGGGAGTTCAAGAAGGAGCTGGCGGCGCTGCGCGCGCGCGGCTTCACGAAGGTGCGCGTCGACGGCCACCTGCACTCGCTGGACGACGAGATCAAGCTGGATCGCCGCCGCAACCATACCATCGACGTCGTCGTCGATCGGCTGATCCTGAAGCCGGGGATCGAGCGGCGGCTGACCGAGTCGGTGGAGGTGGCGCTCAACCTGGCGGACGACATCGTCGTCATCAACACGCTCGACGGCGGCGATCGGCTGTTCTCGCGGCGGCTGGCGTGCACGTATTGCGGCGTCAGCATGCCGGAGATGACGCCCCGCGCGTTCTCGTTCAACTCGCCGCACGGCGCCTGCCAGGATTGCCAGGGGCTCGGCGCGGTGTACGACTTCGATCCGGGCCGGCTGGTGCCGGATGAGAACCTGTCACTGCAGGACGGCGCGATTGCGCCCTGGGCGCGCGGCGACAAGAAGCTCGTGAAAGAGGCGCTGGGATCCCTGGCCCGCTTCTTCGGAATCGATCTGGCGATCCCCTTTCGCCGGCTGCCCAAGAAGCTCCGCGAGGTGCTGTTCTTCGGCGCCAGGAAGGACAGCGCGCCGCCGGCGGAGAAAAAGGAAAAGAAGAGCAGAGGCGCCGAAAGGGATCCGTTCGGTGCCGGCTTCGAGGGGCTGGTGCCGAACCTGCGCCGCCGCTACGAAGAGGGCAGCTGGGTCGAGCAGGAAGGCCTCGAGCCGTATCGCGCGCTCAGGCCGTGTCCGTCCTGCCAGGGGGAGCGCCTGAAACCGCAAAGCCGCGCCGTTCGGGGTCAAGGGGCGGACGCTGACCGAGTACGTGACGCTGCCGCTCTCGGAAGCCCTCAAAGTGTTCGAGGCGATCGAGCTGACGGATCGCGAGAACCTGATCGCGAGCCGCATCCTGCGCGAGATCCGCGATCGGCTGCGCTTCCTGAACGACGTGGGGGTGGGGTACCTGATGCTCGGCCGCAGCGCGGCGACGCTGTCGGGAGGCGAAGGGCAGCGCATCCGGCTCGCCACGCAAATCGGATCGAACCTGACGGGGGTGCTCTACGTCCTCGACGAGCCGTCGATCGGGCTGCACCAGCGGGACAACCGCGCGCTGCTGTCCACGCTCGCGCGCCTGCGCGATCTCGGCAACACGGTGGTGGTCGTCGAGCACGACGAAGAAACGATCCGCTCGGCCGACTATGTGATCGATCTCGGCCCGGGGGCAGGAGAGCACGGCGGGCAGCTCATCTTCCAGGGCACGCCGGCGGACTTGCTGACCGACGACAACGGGTCGCTGACCGGCGCCTACCTGAGGGGGGAGCTGTCGATCGAAACGCCGGCCGCGCGGCGCCCGACGACCCGCGGGTCGATCGTCATCAGGGGCGCGCGCGAGAACAACCTGAAGGACATCGACGTCGAGCTGCCGCTCGGGGTCCTCATCACCGTCACAGGGGTGAGCGGCTCCGGCAAGTCCACCCTGGTGAACGAGATCCTCTACCGGTCCCTCGCGCGCGAGCTGTACCGGGCGGCCGATGAGCCGGGCGCGCACAGCGCGATCGAAGGGATCGAGCAGATCGACAAGGTGATCCAGATCGACCAGTCGCCGATCGGCCGTACCCCGCGATCGAACCCCGCAACCTACACGGGACTCTTCACGTTCATCCGCGAGCTGTTCGCGATGCTGAGTGACGCGAAGGCGCGCGGCTTCCGCCCGGGACGGTTCTCGTTCAACGTCAAGGGTGGGCGCTGCGAGAGCTGCCAGGGCGACGGCGTCATCGCGATCGAGATGCACTTCCTGCCCAACGTGTACGTGACGTGCGAGCAGTGCAAGGGGCGGCGCTACAACCGCGAGACGCTCGAGATCAAGTACCGCGGCAAGTCCGTCGCCGACGTGCTCGAGCTGACCGTCGACCAGGCGCTGCCGCTGCTCGAGAACTTCCCGGCGATCGCCAACAAGCTGCGCACGCTGCAGGACGTGGGGCTCGGCTACCTGGGGCTCGGGCAGTCCGCCACCACCCTCAGCGGCGGCGAGGCGCAGCGGGTGAAGCTCGCCAAGGAGCTGTCGCGGCGCGGTACCGGCCGAACGCTCTATATCCTCGACGAGCCGACAACCGGGCTGCACTTTGCCGATACCCCCAAGCTGCTCGACGTGCTGAACAAGCTGGTGGACCAGGGCAACACGGTGGTGATCATCGAGCACAACCTCGACGTCATCAAGTCGGCCGACTACGTCATCGACCTGGGCCCGGAAGGCGGCTCGGCCGGCGGCCACGTCATCGCCCAGGGGACTCCTGAAACCGTCGCGCGCAGCCGAGAATCCTTCACAGGACGTTTTCTGGCGGAGATTCTGGGGTCCCCACATGCCGCAGCCTGAAACAGCCCGAGCCGGAGATTTCGAGCGTGGTCAAATAGCCACACTTTTGGCTTGCGGCCCTGTGGCTGGGCGGCCACAAACAGTGGCTGGCGGGGTGGTGAACCACGTCGGTAACTGCGTTCAAGTCTTTTTTAATCAGCATCTTACAGTTTATGTCCTGGCGACATCGCGAATGGCAGACCGTTTGCTCAGCTCGCAGTGGCTCTCCCAGCGTTAGAAGAGGTCATGAATTCGCAGCGAACCCTCCGCCGTCCTGTGTCCTGTTCCGGAATCGGACTTCATTCCGGGAACAAGGTCACGCTGTCCTTGAAACCCGCGCCCGTCGATTACGGCATCCGGTTCCAGCGCTCGGACCTCGGAGGGCTCGAGATTCCCGCGACGGTCACGCACCTTGGCGGCAACCGGCTCGCCACAGGGCTCACGCGTGAGGCCGTGTCGGTCGAGACCGTCGAGCACCTGCTCGCCGCGCTCACCGCGCTCGGCATCGACAACGTCGTCGTCGAACTGAACACGCCTGAAGTGCCGATTATGGACGGCAGCGCAGCGCCCTTCGTCTACCTGATCCTGAACGAGGCGGGCGTGAAGCGCCAGCCGGCGCCCAGGAAGTTCCTGAAGGTGCTGCGGCCGATCTCGCTGAGCCAGGGGGACAAGCGGATCGCGCTCTATCCCTCCGACCATTTCAAGGTCACCTACAGCATCAGCTTCGACCATCCGCTCATCCGCCACCAGTCGCGGACGATGAAGATCACCGACGAGACGTTCGTCGAGGAGATCGCGCCGGCGCGGACGTTCGGCTTCCTGAAAGAAGTGGAGATGCTGCGGCAGCGCGGGCTCGCGCTCGGCGGCTCGCTCGACAACGCGATCGTGCTCGGCGAGACGGGCGTGCTGAACAACGCGCTCCGGTTCGAGGACGAGTTCGTCCGCCACAAGATTCTCGATGTGATCGGCGACCTGTCGCTGGTCGGCTTCCCTGTGATCGGCCACCTCGTGGCGCACCGCGGCGGCCACGCCCTGCACACGGCGTTCGCGGCGCGGATCCTCGAGGAGGTCGACGCGTGGCGTATCGTCGAAGGCGACACCGCGACGGCGGCCGCGCGGATGCCGGTCGGTGTGCCGGTGGGGAGCGCCGCCAGCCTCGCCAACTAGTGCAAGTCCCCGGACGGCCCCTGGACTCATGGCTTAGGGCTCACGGCCTCGCTGCTATGGCTCGGACTCCTCCCCGGGCTCTATGCCCGGAGTCGTGAGTCCTAAGCCCTGAGCCTGAGGGTCAGCTACCAGGCTCGACCGGCATCCTGCAGCCCCTGCTCGCCAATTCCGGGTTGTTCAGCTTCGAGGGCAAGCCGCTGCCGCCGGTGGAGCAGCGTCCCGAGTATCCGTACGAGTTCGTCTCCCCCGGGTTCTTCGAGACCATCGGCGCGCGCGTCGCGCAGGGCCGCACGTTCAACACCCGGGATCACGACCGCGCGCCCCGCCTCGTCATCGTCAACGAGACGCTCGCGAAGATGACCTGGCCGGGGGAGGATCCGATCGGGCGGCGCCTCCGCGCGGGAGACGGGTCGAACGACCAGCCGTGGATGACGGTGGTCGGCGTCATCAGGGACATGCGCCGCGCGGACGTCAAGCGCCCGATCCGCCCCGAGATCTACATGTCGTCGCTGCAGCAGACACCGCGGACCGAGACGCTGGTGTTCCGCGCCTCCGGCGACCCGGCGCTCGTCATGCCCGCCATCCGCCGCGAGCTGCAGGCGCTCAATCCCCAGTTGCCGATGTTCCGTGTCACCACCCTCGAGTCCGAGCTCGCCGACACGCTCAACCAGCCGCGGTTCCAGGCGACGCTGCTCGGCGGGTTCGCGGCGATCGCGCTCCTCCTCGCGACCATCGGGATCTACGGCGTCACCTCCCACGCGGTGAGCCAGCGCACGCAGGAGGTCGGGATCCGGATGGCGATGGGCGCCCGGCGCTCGGACGTGCGTCTGCTGATTCTCCGGCAGCACGTGACCCCTGCGGTTGCCGGGATCGCCATCGGCATTCTGGGCGCGTTCCTTCTGAGCCGGTTCCTCAATTCGCTGTTATACGGGGTGCGGCCGGTCGATCCGGTCACCTACGCGCTCGTCGCGCTCTCGGTCGTGGCGGTCGCCGTGTCGGCGTGCTGGATTCCGGCAGGTCGCGCGATGCGCGTGGATCCGCTCGTCGCGCTCCGGCCGGAGTGACCGGGGCGCAGGCTTAGACTTAGACTAAGGCTAGGAGTCTTGAACCAAAGAATTGTGACTGATTGAGTCATGATCATTAGAGTACGAACAAGCAATCATCGAGGTATGGCATGAGCACTGCGGTGAGCGTTGAATCGCGAATTGCGCGGGTTGAAGTCACGGACGAGACCATCACTGCGCACCTGGTGGATGGTCGTGTGATCAGTGTGCCATTGGCTTGGTCGTGGCGACTCTCGGACGCGACGCCATCGCAGCGGGCGAACTGGGAACTCATCGGCGATGGTCACGGCGTTCATTGGCCAGATGTCGATGAGGACATTAGCGCAGACGGCATGCTCAGCGGGATCCCTGCTCACCGCTCCAAGCGTATGCCTAGCAGAAGAGCGGCGCCGGCTCCTAAGGCGCTGCAGCCGGCGAGCCGCGCTCGGCGCAAGGCCAAATCGAAACCGCGTGCACGCGCGGCTCGCGGCTGAGCGCCAATCCATTAGGCAGAGCTGTGTTTCCAGTGAAGAGGCACGCCCGAGGCGAATCGTTGTGGCTGTTGTCGGTCGACTTGGCATCTGCCAGGGTGCTTGTGTGGTTCGCAAGCGTCGGCCGAGACGCCGAGTTGACGCCAGAAGCGCACTCGTACTTTGCCGATCGTTATCAGCGCCTGGCTGAATCTCATCGCAGGCGCGGTCGTGCCGCGAAGGCTGCACGTCTTCAAGCCAAGGCCGAGGAACATCATCAGGCGGCCGGGGGCACCGATGGGCCGCCGTACGCGGCGGCAATGGCGATGCCTAGGCCGGCGCGGTTCATTCGGACCGATGCTCTCGGAGCGACCCGCGGAAGTCGGCCCGACGATGCAGCATAGGCCGAGTGGAGCGACGTTCGACACCGACCTGGCTAACGGCCGCAGCAGCCGACGAGGGGCACCGATGTTGTGCCAATATCGAACTCGTTCCGGAACGAGTTGCTAATCCGACGCTCGCGCTGAGCGGCAGGACGTTAGACAGCGATGATCTTTCGAGAGATCGACGTACTTCAGAAATGAGAAAATTCACGAACAGGAGGGCATCGTGCGAGCGCTGACTCTGGGCGTGGTGGTCATGATCACTCTGGTCCAGCGAGCGGAGCCTACTGGAGCGGCCGCCATCATGGAATCGCTGCTGTATGGGTTCGAAATGGCGCCACCAAGCCGCACCGCCGGTCTCCCGGCGGACGCTCAGCGCAGCCTCGCGACGTACCGAGAGCGCGAACGCCTTTTCAAGCCGACGATCAAACCGCCGGCGAATCTCGACGGCCCGGAAGGGTCCGGGTACTTCAAGCGCGTGGGTCTGGAGCGCGCATTGTTCTGCCTCTTTGATCGGTCTGACAGCCTGCAGCTGGCCGAAGAGTACTCGACCAGAATGAGACTTTTGTACGAATGGGAAGGGTTTGCCGAAAGTCCGCTGAGCGAGGCTGCCTCAGCGGACGCATTTTTGGCACAGCATCGGAATTCGCTCGTCGCACCGTACGCCCGACTATTCGCCGGTCATCGGAAGTTGTGCGCCGTGAGTGGTCTTGAAGGCTTGGACCCCAAGAGCGACAGGGCACGAGCCATTGCGCGTGACGCGAACATGCAACTCGCGCTGGCGCGAGACGCCGGCCATCCGCTCATTAGGATCGCGGCGGAGTATCTGCTGACAACCCGAAAGTGTTTTGAGCGGTAGGACCTCGCGACGTGCGACGGCTCGTGGAGCGCTGTGACAAGTCTTCTCGCAGACTTGGCGGGCCGTGGTACTGGGGCAAGGCAGAGCTGAGATGGGCGTGATGTCATTCGACTCGCGATCGTGGTATTGACGTGGCTGGCATCTGGCATTCGGACCCTCGAGAACACTGGCGGTCGAAATCGTGACGATCAAGTACGACGATCTATCGGCGGCATTCGACTTCGTCAGCTTTGGGGCTCCGATGGAGCACCGGGCATACGTGTCTCTGGACACCGGCGCGATCTATTGGATTTCCGAAATGACCCCGATCGACGA
>JANOJK010000529.1:0-3686 GCA_031408165.1 Acidobacteriota bacterium
TTCGATCCAGCCGGTGGCCTCGATCAACCGAAAGGCGCACCATCACCCGCGAGACTGGGACTATGCGCCGGAATTCGTCCTTCGCTACACCTTCTGCTCGCTGCGCTCGGGGATGCGCTATTGCCGGGCCAGCTCCGCGACCAGCATCACGTGGTCCGATGATGCATCTGCCCCCGGCGCCGCACGCGCGAGGCGCGTCGTCGCAACCGCGCGGAGGTTCCTGGTGTAGACGTAGTCGATGCGTTTGAAAAGGTTGCCGTTCGGCACGCCGCATCCGTTGCGAGTCGCCATACCGGTCCACCCTTCGCCGCCTTGCGTGGTCTTCCATGCATCGACGTAGCCGGCCGCTTCCATTCGCTGAATCGCCTCGACGCGTCCGGCAACGTCCGCCCCCGTACACGGCACGTCCGGATTCCACGGGTCGATGCGATAGACGTTCAAGTCACCGATCAGCACGTGCGGCGATGGCTGCCCGCTGAGCACGTCGAGCGTGCGCTGCGCGACCGGACCGAACGCATTGCCCGGCGGCGTCCAGTGTGTCGAGAACATCGGCACACTCGCCGAGCACGAGGTGTCGAGACAGACCGCCCCACCAACGATCCAGTCATCGCCGCCGACGTTGACGTAGGTCGGCGCCGACGCGAACCCGTGGCGCGCCGCGAGCGCCGTGCCGTTCCGCCCTTCGGTGATGGTCTTGAATCCGAGGACAGTGTTGATGTTCGACGGGTTGCCGCAGTTCCAGGCTTCCTGCACAGCGAACGCGACGATCGACCGGTCGTCACGTATCCTGCCAAGCTCCGCCTGAGGCAGGCCCATGCCCCACGCGTTGAGCGGCTGCGACCGGTCAATGCAATTCAGCGTGTTGCTCGTCCAGTTGGTGGTGCTGAAACCGGCGATGCCCATCCCGGAGCGGATGTTCCAGGTCGCCACCTTGAACGTGCCCGTCTGCGCCGTGTCGACATTGGGCGAGTCCGCCGGCGCGGGCTGCGTTGGTGAACCACCGCACGCGAGTATCAGCATTGCAGGGGCGATTGCGATACTGCTGAGGCGACGGGGCCGGCGGTTCATAACTTGAAGTGTACGCGGCGCCCTGGGTCTTGTCAGCGAAAGGTGGCGCCGACCCGGCATTAGCCCAGCAACTCACAGCAGCTTCGGCCATTTCTGCCTTGCGTGGAAAACGGCCACGATCTCGAGGCGGTCGCCTCGCTGCCTGTAAGGGATGATGTACGGTGTGCCGGACACGACCAGTTCCCGGGTGCCGGCGACGCGGCCCGCGCGGCCTAGATTGGGCAGTTTAGCGAGGCGCTCGACAGCTTTGAGTAGTGCGGTCGCGATTCGGTTAGCTGCGTTCGGGTTGTCGCGCGCGATGTACTCGCGCAGGTGAGCCAAGTGCCGGATGGCTCGCGGTGACCAGACGATGGTCACACGCGAGGGGCCCTTCGTTCACGCTTGCGACCCCACGATCGGAGCCAGTTCGCAACGTCCTTGTGTGGAACACCACCGCCCTCATCGAGCTCCTTGATGCCGACTTGAATCTCATCCAGCTGCCAGCTTTCCGCCTCGACGAAGGCGGCGATAGCCTCAGCTGCAAGAAAGGACTTCGACCGTCGAGCGCGCTTGGCCAATGCTTCGAGGCGCTTCTTGGTATCGGTGTCGAGGCGAACTGAGAGGGTGGTGGTCATCTGTGGTGGCTAGTGCTATTTTGTGTACATTCTAGCACTGGTGGCGACACGCTATGGTGCCGCGTGCCGCGACCCAGCCGACGACGAGTGGCGCGAGCGCGGCCGGTCACACGAAGCGCTGTGCCGATTCGAACAAGCGCCCCGCGAAGGCCTCCAGCAGCTCGCGCTTCGCGAGTGTCGCGCGCCAGCCGGCCGGGATTGACTCGACCCCGTAATACGCGCCCGCCAGTTGACCGTAGACGGCGCCGGTCGTGTCCGCGTCCTCACCAAGATTAACCGCGAGCAGCGCGCCATGCTCGAACGAGGTGCTCTTCGCGAACGCCCAGAGCGCCGCCTCGAGGGAACGCGTCACGTAGCCGTCGCCGCGGATCAGCGGAGGTTCTTCTCGCAGATAGGAGCCGTTGGCGACGCGCGCGATCGCCGCGACGAGCGGATGCGCGGTCCAGAGTCCCGGCAGCGGCGAGAACCTGGTCAGTAGCAGTTCTTCTTTCGTCCTACCCTGCAGTGCCCCGACGATCAAGCCGGCAAGGTATCGGCAGGCGTCAACTGCCTCGGGGTGCCCGTGCGTCGTCTTCGAGCTGAGCGCGGCATTCGAGATCGCCAGTTCGGGATCATGCGCGAAGAACAGCGGCACCGGCGCAAGCCGCATGATCGATCCGTTGCCGGCGGAGTTTGGATCGGTGCTTCCGGAGAACGGCTCACTGAAGCGTTCAAAACGGGCAAGTGCCTTGAGGACCGTGCCGCCGATGTCGAAGCAGCGGCCCGTGCTGCTGTGATGCCCCTTCCGCTTCCACCGCAGGTAGCGTGAGAGCTGATCGAAGGCATCGAACGCGCCGCACTCGAGCAGACTCTCGGCCAGGCAGAGCGCCATCGAGGTGTCGTCGGTCCATTCGCCGGCCTTCAGGTTGAACGGACCGCCGCCGACCATGTCGGTGATCGGGGTGAAGTTGCCCGGAGTGGTGAATTCCAGCGTGGTCCCCAGTGCATCGCCGGCGGCGAGGCCGAGCAGGGCGCCGCGATACCGATCGAGCGGTCTTACGTCCACCGGTCCCAGCGTAGCCGAAGCGCGTGACAGGTGTGGTCACGACCGTTTCGACGTCTTCACCGAACCAGTGTGTTCGTGTCACTGCGTCCAGTATGGGTCCGTGGTGTGACAGGGCCGGTCACGGCCTTATCAGCTCTGCCACCGCGGGCCGCGTGTCCACGATGCCTAGACTAGCAGGCTGATGAAAAACGCGAAGCTGCCAAGGCAGAAGGCACAAGGCAGAAGGCAGACACTGAGATCGCGCCGCAAATCCACATGTTCTGCATTTTGCCTTCTACCTTTTGCCTTCAGGTTGGCACTTTTTCAGCAACCTGCTAGGGCTCGAACAGAGAGGCCTGGGAATTCTCCGGGGCGTGGATCCGCTCGAATCGGGTCGGCTTGCTCAATTCACGCACCAGCCCGTGGGCGACGGCACGTTGTAGCCACGCCTTCGCCTGCGGCTTATCGAGATGAAACGCGTCTGCCACTTCTGCCTCTGTGCGGGGCGTTAGAAGAAATGCGGCTAACCGCGGCCACACGGATGGAAACAGGTCAGCCGCCTCGGCGTTCCCCTCCGCTCCGTCTGCGGCGGAGGCTGGTGTGCGTTGTTCTGCACCGCAGGATGCACCGGACTCGCGCACGAGCGGAGCCTGCTGCGCTAGTGTTGGTGTATCGAGTATGACGTCCAGGCTCGATTCGAGTGCCTCAGGGCCGACCGGGCGGCCTCCGCGTTTGATCAACTCCCGGTTCCCTTGCGGCACATCCTGACCGTCTCGAACGAACAGCGGAACCCACCCCGCTCGAAGGTTCTCGATGGCGCCGGCCCACGTGCCTCCCGTATCGAACGCTGAGGACACAACGACTGCGGCGGACGACAATGCGTAGATCACCTTGTTGCGTCCCATTGCGGCAGCTACCGTGAATCTCGCAGATGGGGACGAAGGGGTCATCAGCGTCAACCGGCCGGACAGAATCGCGTC
>JANOJK010000597.1:0-12204 GCA_031408165.1 Acidobacteriota bacterium
TGCAGGACGCCGGCGAGCCGATCGACGTCGCGCCGCAGCGCGGCGCAGTGCGACAGGAGGAAGTGCGCGACGAGCACGGGCTGGGCGCGGCGGAGGTGCGTGTACGACGGCATCAACGCGTCACCCGCGCGATCGGCCAGGTCCACGAAGCGCGCGATCGTGTCCGCGATCGCCCGCTGGATGTCGGGCAGCCGCCGCTTCAGGTAGAGGCGCAGATCGACCGCGACCTGCTCGTTGCGCGACCGTCCGGTGTGCAGGCGCCGCCCGGCGTCACCGATGCGCGCAATCAACTCGCGCTCGACAAACGCGTGCACGTCTTCGTCGCCGTGCTCCGGTGTGACGAAGCCCGCATCTTCGAGTCCTGTCTGAAGGATCTCCTGCAGTCCCGCCTCGATCGCCGCGGCGTCGGGGGCGGAGAGCACCCCCGCCCGCGCGAGCGCAGCCGCCCACGCGCGGCTCCCCCGCACGTCATCCTCGAACAGCCGCCGATCGAACCGGAACGATGATCCGAATGCGAAGAGTGCGGCGTCGGGATCTCCCGCAAACCGCCCTGACCAGAGATGCGCCATCAGTGGACCACCGTCCCGGAGGCTGGAGGTTGGACGCCGGCCGGCAGAACGCCCTGGACGAGCGTGCCCTGGTCGTCCAGCGCCATCGGGGAGCGACGGCCGACGACGCGGCAGTCCCCTTTGTAGAGTTTGAGGCGCACGGCGCCGGTGACGCGCGGCTGGATGGTGCGCATGAAGGCGTCGATCGCCTCGCGCGTGGGTGAGAACCACCGGCCGTTGTAGACGACGTCGGCGTATCCGCGCCCGAGGTCGTGCGCGAGGCGTTCCAGGTCGCGCGGGATCACGAGCTTCTCGAGCTCCCCGTGCGCGGTGTAGAGCACCACCGCGGCCGGCGCCTCGTAGATCTCGCGCGACTTCACCCCGGAGGTGGCGTTCTCCACCATATCGATCCGCCCGACGCCGTGCGCCCCGGCGATCGTCTCGATCGATTCGATCAGCTCGACGAGCGGCATTTCGACGCCGTTGGCGCGCACGGGAACGCCCTGCTCGAATTCGACTTCGACGTACGCGGGTTCGTTCGGACACGCCTGGGGGGAGCGCGTCAGCGCGTAGATATCCTCGGGGGATTCCTGCCACGTGTCTTCGAGCACGCCGCGTTCGATCGAGCGGCCCCAGAGATTCGTGTCCACCGTGTACGGGCTGTCGATCGTCGACGGAATGGGGATTCGCCGGGCCTTCGCATACTCGATCTCCTCGGCCTTCGACATGCCCCAGCTGCGCGCGGGCGCCAGCACCGTCATCGACGGATCGAGCGCGCGGACGCCGAGCTCGAGGCGGAGCTCGTCGTTCGCCTTGCCGTTGCAGCCGTGCGCGATCGTCGTCGCCCCCTCCATGCGGGCCACCTCGACGAGCTTGCTCGCGATGAGCGGCCGCCCCAGCGCCGTGGCGAGCGGATAGCGATCCTCGTAGAGCGCCCCGGCCTGGAGCGCGGGAAGGATGTAGTCCCGCGCGAACTCGTCCCGCACGTCGAGGACGTGCGCGCGCGCCGCGCCAACCGCCAGCGCGCGCTCGCGGACGTCCGTCAGCTCCCGCCCCTGTCCCAGGTCGAGCGTGACGGCGATCACTTCGGCGTGATACTTCTCGGCCAGCCAGGCGATGGCGACCGAGGTGTCCAGACCCCCCGAGTACGCGAGAACGATACGTTCCATGTTCGACCTCATCCCTTCACCCACGCGTCGAGCTGCCGCGTGAACGCCTGCGCCTCCGCGTCGCCGCGGCAAATCACGAGAATGGTGTTGTCGCCGCTGATCGTCCCCACCACTTCGGGGAGGCGCGCGCGGTCGATCGCTTCGGCGAGGGGCTGCGCCTGCGCCGACTCGGTCCGCAGCACCACGAGCTGCTGGACGACGTCGAACCTGCGAAGGGAGCCGGCCACCACCCGGCGAAGCACGGCGGCGGCGTCGGGCGGAACCGCCGCATCCCCCACCGGCGGGCGCTTGTAAGCGCCATCCGCTGCGGCCTTTACGAGCCCGAGGTCGCGGACGTCACGCGACAGGGTCGCCTGCGTCACCTCGATGCCGCGCGCCTTGAGTTGCTCCCGAAGCTGTTCCTGACTGTAGACCGTGTCCCGATCGACCAGCTCGAGCACAAGTGATTGCCTGTAGGACTTCATAGTTATTCAAGCGACGCCCACGATTATACACAGTATGCATACCAAAATACTTGATTCTTATTGACTGGCCGGTAGTTCTCCTGTATATTAAAACATTCTGATGAATAGTTATACGGCGCCAGTGCGGGTCGGAGTCGCGGGAGCCACCGGATACACCGGTGTAGAGCTGCTGCGCCTGCTCGGCCGCCACCCAGGCGTTCAAATCGCGGCGGCGATGGGGTCTCCCGGCGCCGCGCCGCGCTACGTCCCCGCGTTGAAGAGTTTGTGGGACGCGGCCGTGGGCGGCCTCGACATCGAGACGCTCGCCGGGGCCACCGATGCAGTGTTCCTCGCGCTGCCGGAACGGGCCGCGGCGGAAGTGGCGCCGGCGCTCATCTCGCGGGGCAAGCGCGTGTTCGATTTGTCCGGCGCCTTCAGGCTCCGCGACTCGGAGCTGCGGCAGCGCTGGTATCCGGACACGCTCGACCGGCCCGCCTCCGTCGTCTACGGGCTGACGGAGCGCAACCGGGATCTGCTGCGCGACTCCACGCTCGTCGCGTGCGCCGGATGCTATCCCACGGCGGCGATCCTCGCGCTGCAGCCGCTGCTGCAGGCCGGGCTCATCGGGCAGCCGATTATCATCGACGCGAAGTCCGGCGTCTCCGGCGCGGGGAAGACGCCCACCGAGCGCACGCACTTCAGCGAGTGCCACGGCAGCCTGTCGGCCTACGGCGTGTTCAATCACCGCCACGCCGCCGAGATCGAGCAGGAGCTCGACACGCCGGTGACGTTCGTGCCGCACCTGCTGCCGATCGATCGCGGCATCCTGGAAACGATTTACGCCACGCTCGCGCCGGGTGTGGACGAAGCGGCGATCGCCGCGGCGCTGCACGACGCGTACGTCACGTCGCCGTTCGTGCGGCTGACCGGCGGGGATCTCCCCGAGATCAAGCACGTCGCGCACACGAACTTCTGCGACATCGGCTGGCGGTTGAGTCCGGTCACGCGCCAGCTCGTGCTCGTCGTCTGCATCGACAACCTCGTGAAGGGGGCGGCCGGCCAGGCGGTGCAGAATTTCAACGTGGCCTTCGGGTTCGACGAAAGGCTCGGGCTCAATTGACCACGCTCCTGAAACTCGGAGGCGAGCTGCTCGAGGACGCGGCAGCGATGCGCGCGGCGGCCGCGGGTGTCGCGGTGCTGGCCGCGGCGGGGCCGGTCGCCGTCGTGCACGGGGGCGGGCGGGCGATCGATGCGGACCTGAAGGCGCGCGGCAAGGCGCCGCGCTTCGTGGACGGCCTGCGCGTCACCGACGAAGACACGCTCGCGACGGTCGTGGCGGTGCTCGCCGGGCGGATCAACACCGCGTTTGTCGCCGCTCTCGGCACGGCGGGGGTCAGGGCCGTCGGCCTCACCGGCGCCGACACCTCGCTGGGGCTCGCGACGCGTGCGCCCGCGCTGAAGACGACGGCCGGCACGACGATCGATCTGGGCCTGGTCGGCATTCCGCGCACGGATGCCCCGGTGCGGCTGCTGACCGACCTGCTGTCGCTCGGCTACGTACCCGTCGTCGCCAGCGTGGGCGTGGACGCCGACGGCGCACTGCTGAACGTCAACGCCGACACGCTGGCCGCCCACCTCGCGCGGGCGACGGGGGCGACCCGGCTGATCATCGCGGGCAAGACGGCGGGGGTGTTCGACACCGCGGGTGACACCTGCCGGGTGCTCGACACGGAGGGAGCGCGCGCGATGGTCGCGGACGGCACGGCGCGCGACGGCATGGTCGCCAAGCTCGGCGCCTGCCTCGACGCGCTCGCGGGAGGTGTGGCGGAGGTCCGGATCGTGGACGGCCGCGCGGGAGATTTCGCCGGCGCGCCCGGCACCACTATTACCAACTCACCTGTGCATCAGTTCATCAAATGCTGACGACCTTCACCGATCCGATTGCGCTCGACGCCCGGCACGTGCTGCAGGTCTACCGCCGCGCGCCCGTGGTGTTCGCCTCCGGCAAGGGCTCCGCGCTGTTCACGCGATCGGGCGAGCGCTACCTCGACTTGATCTCGGGCGTCGGTGTCGCCTCGCTCGGCCACGCGCACCCGGGGCTGTCGCGCGCGCTCGCCGAGCAGGCGTCCACGCTGCTGCACACGTCGAACCTGTTTCACCACCCGCTCCAGTCCGAGCTGGCGGCGCGCCTCTCGGAGCTGTCCGGGCTGCCGCGCGCGTTCTTCTGCAACAGCGGCGCGGAAGCGGTCGAGGCGTGCCTCAAGTTTGCGCGCCGCTTCTGGCACACGCAGGGCACGCCGCGGACGAAGTACGTGGCCTTCACCCATTCGTTCCACGGCCGGACCATGGGGGCGTTGTCGGTGACGTGGGACGACCACTATCGCGGTCCGTTCGCGCCGCTGGTGCCGGGCGTCACCTTCGTGGATCCCGGTGACGTGCCGGGCATCGCGGCCGCGGTGACGTCCGAGACCGCGGCGGTCATCGTCGAGCCGATCCAGGGAGAAGGCGGCGTGCGGCCGATCCCCCGGGCGGCCGCCGACGCGATCGCGGAGGCGTGCCGGCGCACGGGCGCGCTGCTCATCGCCGACGAAGTCCAGTGCGGGGTCGGACGCACCGGACGCGCGTTCTATTCGGGCGCGCTCGGACTGGAGCCGGACCTGATGGCGCTCGGCAAGGCGCTCGGCGCCGGCGTGCCGATTGGCGCCGCCATGTTCTCGGAGCGTGTGGCCGCCGCCGCGAAGCCCGGGGATCACGGCAGCACGTTTGGCGGCAACCTGCTCGCGTGCCGCGCAGCGCTCGTGTTTCTCGAAGCGTTGACGACCGGTGGACTGATGCAGCAGGTGGCGCGCACCGGCGCGTACCTGGAGCGCGGCCTGCGCGCGATCGCTGCGCGCCAGCCGGCGATCAAGGACGTCCGCGGCGCCGGCGTCATGTGGGGGATCGAGATCGATCGCCCCGCGGCCGCGGTCGTGGAGGCCGCCCTGGAGCGCCATCTCCTCATCAACCGCACGTCCGATACCGTGGTGCGGCTGCTGCCGCCCTACGTGATTACCGAGTCCGAGATCGACGAAGCCCTGCCGCTGCTCGAAGCGGCCATCCGATCCGTGGTGGAGGCGCCCCGCTCATGAACATCCAGCTGCGCACCGGTCTCGCGTCTGACGCGACGGCCATTCATGCCCTCATTGCGACGAACCTCGACGCGGGCCATCTCCTGCCGCGCACCTTCGCGGACGTCGAAGCGCACGCCGGCCGGTTCGTCGTGGCGGTCACGGACGGGACCGTCATCGGCTGCGGCGAGCTGGCGCCGCTCAGCGCCGAAGTGGCGGAAGTCCGCTCCCTCGTGGTGGACGAGGCCAGCCGCGGCCAGCGTGCCGGCGTCGCGCTCGTGACTGCCCTGTCGGATCGCGCGCGCGAGCTCGGGTACGTGACACTCTGCGCGTTCACCCATCAGCCGTCGCATTTTGTGCGGCTCGGCTTCTCGATCGTGCCGCACGTCTGGGTCCCGGAGAAGATCGCGCACGACTGCGTCACCTGCAGCCAGTTCCGCCACTGCGGGCAGTACGCCGTGTCGCTTCAGTTGCGCGCCGGCGCCGGCCTCCGACTGGACCTGTCCGCGCCGCCCCAGCGGTCCGTCGCGCCGCCGCGAACGAGCGTCGAACGCCTGCGGCTGCTCCCAGTGCCGGCATGACGGCCCAGGTTCTACAGCCCGACGTCGTGTTCACGACGATCGAGGGAAGCGTGTCGGCGCCGGCGGGATTCCGCGCGGCCGCCGTCGCCTGTGGCATCAAGAAGACCAACGGGCTCGACCTGGCCCTGATCGTCAGCGACGTCCCGGCCTCGAGCGCGGCGGTGTTCACCACCAACAAGGCGGTCGCCGCGCCGGTGCTCGTCTCGAAGGCGCGGCTCCGGGCCTCCGCGGGCCACTCGCGGGTCGTCGTGATCAACAGCGGCTGCGCCAACGCATGCACGGGGCCCGACGGCTACCAGACGGCGGAGGCGATGGCCGACGCGGCGGCGAGCGCCGCGGCCGTGGACCGCACGCAGGTGCTCGTCGCATCGACCGGCGTCATCGGCGTCTCGCTCGATCGCCAGCGCGTCATCGACGGTATCGCGGCCGCCGCCAGGGCGTTGTCGCGGGATGGCGGGGCGGCAGCGGCGCGCGCCATCATGACGACCGATCCGTTTCCGAAAGAGGCGGCCGTCGAGGTGGCGACGTCCGGGGGCCGGTTCCGCGTGGGCGGCATCGCCAAGGGCTCGGGCATGATCGAGCCCCTGATGGCGACCATGCTGGCCGTCGTGACGACGGATGCGCGGATCGAGCCCGCGCTGCTGCAGCGCGCGCTGGCGGCGGTGAATGAGGTCACCTTCAACGCGATCACGGTGGACGGCGAGTGCTCGACCAACGACTGCGTCTTCGTGCTCGCGAACGGGGCCAGCGGCGTCGCCATCACCGCGCCCGAGCTCGACCTGTTCGTCGAGGCGCTGCGGCGCGTGTGCGAGCCGCTTGCCATCGGGATCGTCCGCGGCGGCGAAGGGGCGACCAAACTGGTCACGATCGAGGTGACGGGGGGTGCGACAGACGAGGAGGCCAAGCGGGCGGCGCGGGCCATCGCGAACTCCCCTCTCGTGAAGACCGCCGTCCACGGCGCCGACCCCAACTGGGGGCGGCTGGTGGCCGTCGCGGGACGCGCGGGGGTGGCCTTCGACCTGGAGCGGGCCCGCGTGCAGATCGGCGACGTGGAGCTGTTCGCCGGCGGCCGTCCGTTCGACGAGCGCTCTCCGCTCGCGTCCGAGCATCTCCAGGGCGCCGAGGTGACGCTGCGGGTCGATCTCGGCACCGGCAAGGGCGGCGCCGCGCGGATGTGGACGTGCGACCTCAGCGCCGAGTACATCAAGATCAACGCGGAGTACAGAACATGAGCAGGCCGGCAACCGCCCGGGCGACCGCCGCGTGGCAAACGTCGCAGTTCCTCTCCGTGCTCGACCTGGCGCCGGGCGAGCTCCAGACCTGCCTCGACCTGGCGGCGTCGATGAAGGCCGCGCGGCGCGCCGGGCGTCCGCACGCGACGCCCCTGGCCGGGCGGCATATCGCGTTGCTGTTCGACAAGCCGTCGTTCCGCACCAGGTCGACGTTCACGATCGCGGTCCGCGAGCTCGGCGGAGACGTGATCGAGCCGCCCGCGGATGTCGCCCTCGGCGGCCGTGAAACGATCGAGGACGTCGCGCGCAACCTCGAACGCTGGGTCTTCGGGGTCGTCATCCGCACGTTCGCGCAAGAGCGGCTCGAGCGGTTCGCCGCCGTGGCGCCGGGGCTCCGCCTCGTCAACGCGCTGACCGACGAGGAGCATCCGTGCCAGGCGCTCGCAGACTGCCAGACGCTCCTCGAGCGATGGGGATCGCTGCGCGACCGCACGATCGCGTTCGTGGGGGACGGCAACAATGTCGCCGCCTCGCTCGCGCAGGCGGTCGCGATGCTCGGTGGCCGGGTCATCGTCGCCTCCCCCAGGGGGTTCGAGCTGCCGCCGCACGTACGCGACTCGGTCGCCCGGGTGGCGCGCCTCGGCGGCGGCGTCGACGTCACCAACGACCCCGTCGCGGCGGTGGCGCGCGCCGGCGCGATCTACACCGACGTCTGGGCGTCGATGGGCCGGGAACGCGAAGCCGCGACGCGCCACGACGTGTTCCTGCCGTACCAGGTCAACGCGTCGCTCATGGCACAGGCGCCGAAGGACGCGCTCTTCATGCACTGCCTGCCCGCGCATCGCGGCGAAGAGGTGACCGACGAAATCATGGATTCATCCGCGTCGGTCGTGTTCGACCAGTCGGAGAACAGGCTGCACACGCAGAAAGCGCTCCTGGCGTTGTTGGCGAGCTGATTCGCCCGCCAGGCGGTGACCACGGTAACTCACGAAGGCACTAAGGCACGAAGGTGATCCGTCGTGTGGTACGCTCCGCCAGCGATGCGGCAGGCAGTGATCCCCCGCCACGGCAACGCCGACGTGTTCGAGATGCGGGAGTCCCCCGATCCCGTGCCGGCAAACGGTGAGATCCGCATCCGCGTACGCGCCGCGGGCATCAACTTCGCCGACATCCTCGCGCGCATCGGGCTCTACCCGGACGCCCCCAAGCCTCCTGTCGTGGTCGGCTACGAAGTCGCGGGCATCGTGGACGCCGTCGGCGGCGGCGTCACCAGCACCCTCGAAGGGGATCGCGTCGTGGCGCTCACCCGTTTCGGCGGTTATGCGGACTGCGTCGTCGTACCGGCATCGCAGGCCTACCGGTTTCCGGATCGCCTGAGCGACGCGGAAGCGGCGGCCGTGCCCGTCACCTACCTGACGGCCGCGATCGCGCTGTATCGGATGGCCGCGCTGACGGCCGGAGAGACCGTGCTCGTGCACAACGCGGGAGGCGGGCTGGGAATCGCGGCGACGCAACTCGCCCGGCTTCGCCGCGCGACGGTCATCGGCACCGCCTCGGTCGGGAAGCACGACGCGCTGCGGAGCTTCGGTGTGGATCACGCGATCGACTACCGCCACGATGACGTGGAGGCGGAAGTGAAGCGTCTCACGAAGGGACGCGGCGTCGACGTCATCCTCGATCCGATTGGCGGGCGGAGCTTCGGCGCGAGCTACCGGATGCTGGCGCCGCTCGGGCGGCTCGTCATGCTCGGCATCTCGTCGATGGCCGGCGACAAGCGGAGCGCCTGGCGCGTGCTGCGATCGTGGTGGGCGATGAAGGCGTTCGATCCGCTGTCCCTCATCAACCGGAACCGCGGCGTCTTCGGCCTGAACGTGGGGCACCTCTGGGACGACAGGCACCTCCTGGAGCCGCTGATGGAGTTGATCCTGACGGAGCTCGGCGCCGGGCGGATCGAGCCGATCGTGGCGCGGACCTTCCCGCTCGAGCGCGTGGCCGACGCGCACCGTTTCATTCAGGATCGATCGAACATCGGCAAGGTCGTTCTGACAACCTAGTGTCCCAATCTGCATTCGGCGGTCGGCACTCCTGTCATCAGCGATTGCCCATCGCCAGTCAACAATGAGAGCGGTTCTGCTGGCCGCCGCTGCAATGGCGGCGTTGACCTGCGCGTACACCTGGCCGCTGGCCGCACAGCTCGGATCCGCGGTCCCGCACGACCGGGGGGATCCCCTCCTGGTCACCTGGATCCTGTGGTGGAGCACGCATGCGGTGCCGCTGACGGAGGCCTGGTGGAACGCGCCGGCCTTCTATCCGTCGCCTGGCGTGCTGGCATTCTCGGAGAACCTGCTCGGCCTCGCACCCATCACGGCCCCGATCATCGCCCTGACGCACGCGCCGCTCGTCGGCTACAACGCGGCATTTCTTCTGAGCTACCTGTTCAGCGGGCTGGGCGCGTACCTGCTGGCATTCGTGCTCACACGGAGGCACGAGGCATCGTTTGTCGCCGCCGTCGCGTTTGCATTTGCACCCTACCGGCTGTCGCACGTTTACCACCTCCAACTGCTGTCCTCGTACTGGATGCCCGTCGCGATTGCGGCGCTGCACCTGTATCTGGCGGCGCCGAAGTGGCGATGGGCCGCGCTCTTCGCCGCGAGCTGGCTGCTCCAGGCGCTCGCGTGTGGGTACTACCTGTTCTTCCTCACCATTTTCGTGCTGCTGTGGCTCGCGTGGTTCGCGCCCCGGCGGATGGCCGCGCGCGACGCGGCGCGGCTAGCCGTGGCGTGGTGCGCCGCCGGCCTGGCGATCGCGCCCGTCCTCCTCGGGTACCGTGCGATTCACGCATCGTACGGCTTCGCGCGCAGCCCCGTCGAGGTGCTCAACTACAGCGCCGACATCGCCGGGCTCTGGTCCGCATCGGCGGATTCGCTGGCCTGGCGGTGGCTCCACGCCGGCGTCGGCGCCGAATCCGAGCAGTTTCCGGGACTGACGGTGGTGGTGCTGTTCGTGGCCGGGGCGCTGTGGCTGACGCCTGTCGCTTCCGCCTCCAAGCGGAATGATCCCACGTTGCCGACTGCTGTCGCTTCCGCCTTCAGCCGGAAGGATCTCGCGTTCTACGGGATCACGGCGGTCCTCATGTGGGCCCTGTCGCTCGGGCCGAGGCCCGCGCTTCACGGAATGCCGCTCGGAATCTACGGGCCCTACGCCCTGCTGATGAATCTGCCGGGGTTCAACGGGATGCGCGTGCCGGCACGCCTCTGGATGCTCTCGGTTCTCTGCCTCGCCGTCGTCGCCGCCATCGTCATCTCGCGCATCGAGTCCCGCCGGGTGCGCAGGCTCGTCGTCTCGGCGGCCGCGATCGGATTGCTGATCGACGGCTGGCCGCGCACCTTTCCGATCGTCGCCGCGCCGCCGATGCGCGTGACGACCATCAACGCGCGCGCACGCCTCGGGCTCCCGCTCCAGCAGAACGAGACCGAGACCATGTACTCGGCGATCGCGCAGGCACGGCCGGTGTTCAACGGCTACAGCGGCTACACGGCGCCGCAGCACTCCGCTCTGCGCGATCTGCTCGAGCACTACGACCCGCGCATCCTCGCGCGCCTGGCCGCCACTGAAACGATCGAGGTCGTGATCGAATCCGCCAACGACGTCGATGGGGCGTGGAACGCCTATGTGGCGCGCCAGCCCGGTGTGAAGCGCGTGGACGTGAGTCCCGAGTGGACCAGTTACGAGCTGCCGCCGACCGGGGCGTCGGCGACCGGGGCGATGATCGGGACGCGGCTTCCCGTTGCCGCCATCACCACATCCGTCAATGTGCCCGACATCAACGCGGTGCTGGACGGCGATCTCGCCACGCGGTGGCATTCGCCGCCACAGCGCGGCGGCGAGACGATCACGATCGATCTGGGACGCGCGGAGTCCGTCGCCGCGCTCGAGCTGTGTCTCGGCGCGTATCCCGGACAGTATCCTCGCAGGCTCATCGTGGACAGCTCGGCTGACGGCGCGGACTGGTCGCCGGTCTATACTGGCGGCACCGCGCTCGAAACCTACGACGCGGCGGTCCGGTCGCCACGAGAGGTGCCTGTCACACTGCCTGTCCGCCGCGACGGAGTCCGGTTCCTGCGATTGCGCCAGACGGGAAGCGACCCGCGGGCCGGCTGGACGATCGTCGAGCTTCGCGTCATCGGATGACGATGTCGCGTGACGCGCGCGCCCTGACGCTGGCGACGCTCGGGTATGTCGTCCTGACAATCGCCTACTCATGGCCCCTCCCGGCCAACCTCGCGCACGGCGTGGCGCACGACCCGTACGATCCCATTCTGAACACGTGGATCCTGTGGTGGACGACGAAGGCCGTTCCGCTCACCACGGCCTGGTGGAACGCGCCGATCTTCTACCCGGCCACCGGGGCGCTCGCGTTTTCCGAGCACCTGCTCGGCCAGGCGCCGATCGCCGCGCCGATCGTCGCGCTGACTGGCAACCCCCTGCTCGGCTACAACGTCACGCTGCTCGCCACCTACGTGCTGAGCGCGCTCGGCGCGCATTTTCTCGCGTACACGTTGACGCGGCGGCACGACGCCGCTTTCGTAGCTGGGATTGCGTACGCGTTCGCGCCGTACCGGCTCGCGCAGGTACCGCACATCCAGGTGCTGTCCGCGTACTGGGCGCCGGTGTGCCTCGCGGCGCTACATCGCTACGGCCGCGAGCCTCGGCCGCGTTGGGCTGTGCTCGCCGCGGGCGCGTGGCTGATGCAGGCGTTGTCGTGCGGGTACTACATGTTCTTTCTGTCTGTGCTGCTCGCGCTGTGGGTGCTCTGGTTCGCGCCCGGTCGCTGGTCAGTCCGCACCAGCGCGTGGGTGGCTGTCGCGTTCGGCGGTGCGGCACTTCTCATCGCGCCGATTCTTCACGATTACCAGGTCATCCTCCACGACACCTACGGCTTCAGCCGCTCGATCGAGGAGATCCGCCTCTTCAGCGCCGACGCCGCGGGTCTGCTGCTCGCGCCCGAGGAACTCCTCGTCTGGGGATGGGTGCACGCCATCCAGCGGCCGGAATCCTCCCTATTTCCCGGACTTGCCATCGTCTTGCTCGCAGCGCTCGCCATCCATGGAGCGCGTGCGCTCC
>JANOJK010000599.1:0-5686 GCA_031408165.1 Acidobacteriota bacterium
AGGAAGTACGGCAGCGCAAGCACCGACAGCGCGGCGGCGGTGCCGAACGCGGCCGGGAAGCCATAGCGCCCGATGATCCACCCCATGCTCGTCGATCCGGTGCCGATGCCGGTGTCGAAGCAGGCCAGGATGGCGCCGAACGCCGCGCCGCGGCGGTCTGCCCCGACGTGGCGCATGACGTAGCTGGCGAACACCGGGTAGGCCGTCCCGAAACCGGCCCCGAAGATCGCGGCGGACAGCACCAGCCAGAACCGCGAGCCGCCGAAGGCCAGGCACGAGAGCCCTGCCGCAATCAGCACCAGGCACGGCAGGAAGACACGCCGGTATCCGAACCGGTCGCCCAGCCGGCCCGCCGCCGGCCTCGTCACCAGCATCACCACCGCGAGCGTGGTGAGGTAGATCCCTTTCGGCGTGACGCCGTTCGCGTCCGCGTAGAGCGCGGTGAAGCTGGTGATGCCGACGTAGCCGAACGAATAGAGGAACAGCGTGAAGGAGAGGATGAGGATCCGCCACTCGATCAGGCGCCCCTTGTGGCTACCCCCGGGGACGGCCGCGATTGGCTGCGCCGGGAGGCGCCAGGCGATGAATCCCATCAGGAGGTTGAGCGCGGCCGCCTCGAGGCAGAGCGCCGGCCACCCGAACTGCAGCATCCAGAAGCCGATCGACGGCGCGACGGCGATGGCCGAGATCGTGGACAGGCCCCAGTACGAGATCCCTTCCGCGCGCCGGCTCTCGGGCAGGATGTTCGTCATGTAGGCGGCCGAGCCGGTCAGCAGACCGGACCAGAACACTCCGTGCACGAGCACGAGCGCGAGCATGACCTTGTAGCTCGGAATGAGCGCGTAGGCGATCGAGAACCCGGTGATCGCGATGCTCGAGATGATCAGGATGCGGCGCGGACCAATGCGGTCGGCGAGGGTCCCGGTGACCGGCGCGGAGAATGCGGAGGCGTAGGTCAGGAACCCGAGGAACAGGCCCGCGGCCGAGGTGCCCCCGCCGAGTGCCAGGATGTGGAACGGCGCGGTCGGCAGCAGCTGGAACGCGGAGAGGAAGACGGTGAACGAAAAGCCGCACATCACGAAGAAGCGCGGCGTGAACAGGCGGTCCGGCAATCACTCCGATTTTAGCGCGATGACGGGATCCACGCGCGACGCCCGCCAGGCCGGCACCACGCTGGCCAGCGCGGCCACCGCCGTCAGCACCACAGCAACAGCGGCAAACGTCGCCGGATCGGCCGGCGTGACGCCGTGCAGCAGCCCTCGCAGCAGTCGGGTGACACCGAGCGCCAGCGCCAGCCCGGCGGCGATACCGGTGAGCGCGAGTGAGACACCGCTCCCGAGCACCATCCTCAGGACCTGCCAGCGCCCCGCGCCGATCGCGACGCGGATGCCGATCTCGCGCGTGCGGCGGCTGACCACGTAGGACAGCACGCCGTAGATGCCCACCGCCGACAGCGTCAGCGCCAGGATCGCGAAAACGGAGAGGAGCACGCTGGTGAAACGCGGCGTCGACATCGCGCCGCCCACGACGTCCTCCATGGTCCGCACGTCCGCGACCGGAAGGTTGGGATCCAGCTGCCGGATCGTCTCCTTCACCTCGGATGTGAGCGCCGACGGCGCACCCTGCGTGTGGACGACGAGTGTCATCCCGCGTATGGAGTTCACGTTGCCGAGGGAGCGGTGCCACTGCGTGTGGGGGATGTAGAACTTCTCTTTCACGACGTCGGTGACGCCGTTGTGGCGGACGTCCTTCACGATGCCGACCACGGTGATCCAGGGCCGATCGGGGCGCATGCCGATGCGGAATCGTCCGCCCAGGGGATCGCGGCCGCCCCAGTAGCGGCGCCCCATTTCCTCGTTGATGAGCCCCACCAGCTGCGAGTCGCTGGTGTCGGCCCGCTCGATTCCGCGTCCTTTCAACACCCGTTCGCCGATGGCCTGGGTGTAGCCGGCGGTCGCAATCTGCCAGTCCCCCTTGGCGCTGGTGCCGGCCGGAGGCACATAACCGTCCACCGTGAGGCCGAAGTCGCCGATTGTCGAACCGAGCGGCAGCGATCGCGCGGCGCCCGCCGCGGTCACGCCGGGAAGCGCGCCGATCTGCTCGACCAGACGCGCATAGAAGCCGACGACCTGATCCGGCGTCGCGTAGGTCGTCGCCGGCAGCGCAACCCGCATGGTGAGGACGCCCGAGGGATTGAACCCGAGATCGATCCGCTGCAGGGACCACAGCGTCCGCAGCATCAGGCCGGCCCCGACCAGCAGCACCACCGCCAGTGCCATTTCGGCGACGACGAGCCCGTTGCGAAAGCGCGTGCGGCTGCCGCCTGTCGTGGCGTTCCCTCCGCCCTCCTTCATCGACTCCGTCAGGTCGGACTTCAGGATCCGCGCCGCCGGCGCCACGCTGAAGATCACGGTGGTCACGAGCGCGACGCCGACGGTGAACAACAGCACGCGCCAGTCAACGGACGTACCCGCGACGCGCGGAATGCTCGACGGGTTCCACCAGGCGAGGAGGCGCACGCCGATCCACGCGAGTGACAGCCCGGCCGCGGCACTGACGCCGGCCAGGACGAGGCTTTCGGTCAGCAGTTGGCGCACCACCCTGGCGGCGCCGGCGCCGAGCGCGGTGCGCACGGCCATCTCGCGCTGACGGGCTTCCGCGCGCGCGAGCAGCAGGTTGGCCACGTTCGCGCAGGCGATGAGCAGCAGGAACCCGACGGCGCCGAAGAGCAGCCATATCGCGCGGCGGACCGCGCCAACGACCTCCTCCTGCAGCGACACCACCACCGTGTCGAACTGCATCTGCGGCGGATACAGGCCCTGCCGCGTCCAGGCCTGCGCCAGCGCGTGCAGGTCGTCGCGTGCCTGCGCGACGGTGGCGCCGGGCTTCAGCCGCGCGGCCGCGTAGTAGCCGTGGTTGCCGTGCTCCGTGCTGGCGCTGTCCCACCCGCTCGGGGTCCATAACACGCTCGGCGCGGGGTTCTGGAAGTCGGTCGGGAGCACGAAGTCCGCCGGCATGATGCCCACGACCTCGTGGGGCGCCCCGTTGATCTCGATCGTGCGCCCGACCATCGCCGGGTCGCCGCCGTAGCGGCGCTGCCAGAGCCCGTAGCCGATGATGGCGACCCGCGGTCCGTTCGGCACGTCCTCCTGCGCGGTGAACACCCGGCCTCGAATCGGAGCCGTACCGAGGACGCCGAACAGGTTCGCCGTCACACTGCCGGCCGATACCCGCTCCGGTTCTCCATCCCCCGTCAGGTTCACCTGCCCGTCGTCCCACGCCGCGACGCCGGCCAGTGTGTGGCTCTCCTTGCGATAGCCGTTGACCTCGCCGTCTGAAACCCAGGTCTTCTCGAACGCGGTCCAGCGGCTCCAGATCATGACGGCGCGGTCGGGCTCGGCCCACGGCAGCGGGCGGAGCAGCACGGCGTTGACGACGCTGAAGATGGCCGCGTTCGCGCCGACGCCGAGTGCGAGCGTCAGGATCGCAACGCACGCGAACCCGGGATTGCGCGCCAGGGACCTGGCGCCGAAGCGGAGGTCTTGCAGAAAGCTGTCCATCGCGGACTTAGACGGGCGCGCCGGGCGAATCGTTTGGAGGCGGAAGACGTTAAGATATTCGGATGGACCGCGACCTCTCGAGCTTCAGGCCGTCGAAACTGTGGCGCCGCATGCCCCTGGAGCGCCGCGTCGACGCCGCGGGCCTTTTCTGGGACGACGAGCACTCGGCGGACCAGCAGATGGAGGCGGTCGCCGCTATCGCCACGCACATGAAGTTTCGCCCGAAGAGCATCGTGACGCTGGCGCCCGACAAGCGCGCCAGATACCTGGCGCAGCTGCCCACCGTCACCGACACGATCGCCGCGCGCGCGCTCGTGAACTATCACCTCGAGCGGCAGCGCCCGATGATGGGCGCGTTCCTCGACCTGCTGGGGATCGCGCACGAGAACGGCCTGATCAGCGAAGAGAACGTGGCCAAGCCGGACGCCGGGAAGGTCAAGGCCGCCGCAACCGAGCTCGCTACCAGGTTCCCCGCGGAGGACGTGTCGCTTTACCTGGCGACGCTCGTTTCGCAGGATCCGGAGACGTGGGAGTCGCTGGTCGAGGTCGCGGAGCCCTCCGTCTCAGAGAACACAGACTAAGAGCAACACAGAGCCACAGAGCACACAGAGACGCACAGAGACAAGCTGCCGGGGTGCGTTCGCGTGAGCCGGCCCCAGGCCGGCCGCCGGAGGTGACGCGACCGGCCGGATACGAGTACTCGACATGGGTGCTACTCGTATCCGGCCGGTCACGTCACCTCCCGCCGCGCGAAAGCGCGGCGCGCGAACGCACCCGCACGCGGTCGCTTCTTTACTGTCTTTGCGGCTGGCTTGTTCCGCGTAGTCCGCCGGCCTTCTACCTCCGTGCGTCTCGGTGAGCTCCGTGGCTTTGTGTTGCGATCGTCTTTGCCGCCCAGCGCTACGCCGGCAGGAACGCCACGGACGCCCGGATCGCGGCGATCTCCGCGGCGGCGCGCAGGCCGCTCTCGATCGCGCCGTGCTCCCGCGACGATGACCCTCGAGCCGGCCAGATCCCGCCTGGGCATCCTCCAAGATTACACTTGTGCCCATGCCCTGGCTGCTGCTGCTCGCCCTGTTTTCACCCGGTGTTCGGCAGGACACCGCAGCGCTGCACAATCGCATTCGAGCCATTATCGAAGGGCCTGCCACCACGGGGGAGCACCTCCCTGCCGAGCCACGTCCGACTCCCGAGGTGGCGGTAGTGTTCCTGCCGCTCGACGGCCGCGACGGCGTCGCGCTCCAGCCGAACCTGACGTTCCATGCGGCCAGCACGATGAAGGTGCCGGTCATGATCGAGCTCTTCCGCCAGGCAGACGCGGGGCTGCTGAAACTCGAGGATCCCCTCGCCATCACGAACGAGTTCCACAGCATCGTTGACGGCAGCGTCTACCGGTTGAGCGCCGGCGACGATTCGGATGCCGAGGTCTACAAGCGGATCGGGGAGACGATGTCGCTGCGGGACCTCTGTGAAGCGATGATCACGGTGAGCAGCAACTTCGCGGCGAACCTGCTGATCGAGCGGGTGGGCGCGGAGAACGTCCGCCAGACGGTGTCGCGACTCGGCGCGGACGGCATGGTGGTGCTCCGCGGCGTCGAAGATCAGAAAGCGTTCGACAAGGGGCTCAACAACTCCACGACTGCCGCGGCGCTGGGCGTCCTGATGCTGAAGCTGGCGAATGGCAAGGCGGTCAGCCCGAAGGCTGATGCGGAGATGGTCGCGATCCTGAAGCGGCAGACGTTCAAGGACGGCATTCCCGCCGGCCTGCCGGCGGGTACGCCCGTCGCGCACAAGACGGGTACGATCACGAGGATCCATCACGACGCGGCAATCGTCTACGGGCCGCACCCGTACGTGCTGGTGATCCTCGTTCGCGGCATCCAGGATCAGAAGGTCAGCGGCGCATTGATGGCGTCGATCTCGCGAGAGGTCTGGAAGAGCCTCGAGCGATAAAGAGACCGGTCGGCGCGCCGTCAGAGCGGGAACGCGAAGGTCGTCTGGCACCGGGCACACCGGAACTCCGGGCGACCGTCGCTGTCGCCCAGCCGTTCGGTGTCATGAACACCGCAGGAAGGGCACTGCTTGGTCTGCGCCGGGTCGACCACGTGCCCGTTGACGCACCGGTA
>JANOJK010000601.1:0-1594 GCA_031408165.1 Acidobacteriota bacterium
GCCACCTCGAGATCGATCTTGTCGGTTTCGAGCTCGACGAGGGCGTCGCCCGCATTGACGGAGTCGCCTTCCTTCTTCAGCCACTTCGCGACCCGCGCGTCGACGATCGATTCGCCGACTTCGGGGACCACTACGTTTGCAGGCATATCACTCCAAACCGCGAATCTCTTCCCACAGGAGGAGGAGAGGAGATCAGGAGAACAGGTTCAAGAGAACCTCCTGAACTCCTACCCTCCTGCCAAACTCGCTACCCCGCGACCTGCTCCGGCGTGGGCTTCGTGCCCGGCTTCGCGCGGCCGGAAGCGTCCCTCGACGGGGCAAAGGCCGCTTCGACGAGCAACTGTTGCTGCCGCGCATGGCGCGCCGCCGACCCTTCGGCGGGGCTGGCGCTCCGCGGACGCGCGATGGAACGCACCGGCCGATCGCCGGCCGCCTCGATCAGGTGGGGGCGGATGAAATCCCACGCACCCATGTTCTCCGGCTCTTCCTGCACCCACACGATCTCGTCGGCGGCGCCGTAGGCGTCGAGCGTCGCGCGGAGAACCGCCGAGGGGACGGGGTACAACTGTTCGACGCGGACGATCGCGATGTCGCGGGCGGCCGCGCGCCGATCGCTGCCCGCGAGATCGACGTGCACCTTTCCGGTGCACACGATGACCCGCCGGACGTCACCCGCCCGGCGGCGCGTCTCCTCGTCGTCCAGAACCGGCTCGAACCGGCCCTCCGCCAGTTCACGCGGCGCCGACGCGACGAGCGGATGCCGGAGGAGGCTCTTCGGTGAAAGAACGATGAGCGGCAGGGGGTCGGTGAGCAGGAGCGCGGCCTGGCGGCGCAGCAGGTGGAAGTACTGCGCCGCGGTGGTGCAGTTCGCGATCCGCATGTTGGTGTCGGCGGCGAGCTCGAGGAACCGCTCGGGCCGGGCGCTCGCATGGTCCGGGCCCTGGCCCTCGTGTGCGTGCGGCAGCAGCAGGACGAGCGAGGGCTGCTGCCCCCACTTCACGCGCGCCGACACGATGAACTCGTCCACGATGACCTGCGCGCCGTTGATGAAGTCGCCGTACTGCGCCTCCCAGATCACCAGGCGGGAGGGGGCCTGCACGTTGTACCCGTACTCGAAGCCGAGGACGGCATTCTCCGAGAGCGCGCTGTTGTGGATCTCGAATGCGGCGCGCGCCTGCGGCATGGCCTGCAGCGGCACGTGAATCGTCCCGGTCTTCACGTCGTGGAGGACGGCGTGCCGATGGCTGAACGTGCCGCGCTCGACGTCCTCGCCGGTCAGGCGGATGCTGACGCCGTCGGCGAGAATCGACGCCATCGCCAGGTCCTCGGCGGTCGCCCAGTCGATCGTCCGGTCGTCGGGCTGCGACAGCACGTGCGCACGCTTCTCGCGGGCCTTCTCCAGTTTCTTGTGAACGGTGAAGCCCGGCGGCGTGGCCAGGAGCGAGGCGTTCAGCTCCGATAACCGGTCGAGCGGCACCGCCGTGCGCGCCCTGGCCGCGGCGCCCGGCGGCGGCGCCTCCGGCAGCGGCTCGACGAAGTGCTGCTCCGGCTGCAGCGTGTCCAGCACGCGCTGCAGCTGGTCCATGTACTTCCT
>JANOJK010000614.1:0-2463 GCA_031408165.1 Acidobacteriota bacterium
CGGCGCGTCGCGGCGTGCGTTCACCTCAGCGGGTTCGTCCCGCGCCTGTTCTGGCGCCGCCTGCCGCACGACGCGGCGCTGTCGATCCGCCGCCTCGCGCAGGCGCCGGCCTTCACCGCGATCAGCGGCCTCACCCTGGCCCTGGGGATCGGCGGGGCGACGGCCGTCTTCACGCTGGTGGATCGCGTGATGCTCCAGCGGCTGCCGGTGCCGCGGCCCGGCGAGCTCTATCGGCTGGGCAGCGAGGACAACTGCTGCGTCACCTCGGGACTGCAGAACAGCCACTCCCTGTTCTCCTACGATCTGTATCGGCACCTGCGCGACAACAGTCCGGGGTTCTCGGACCTCGCGGCCTTCCAGCCCTTCATCATGTCCGTCAACGTGCGGCGGCCCGGCACGATGGCGGCGGAGCCGGTGCCGGGGCAATTCGTCTCGGGCAATTACTTTCAGATGTTCGGGCTGCCGCCGATGCTCGGCCGCACCATCGCGCCCTCGGACGATCGGCCGGGCGCCCGGCCGGTCGCAATGCTCAGCCACCGGGCGTGGGTCAGGCGATTCGAGGCCCACCCGGCAGCGGTCGGACAGGTCGTTGCGATCAACGGCCTGCCGTTCACCATTGTCGGTGTGGCGCCTCCGGAGTTCTACGGCGACATGCTCCGCCCCAATCCGCCGGAGCTATGGCTGCCGATCGGCACCGAACCCGCCCTCGCACCGGAGGCGCGTCTCATTGCCTCGCCGGCGACCCACTGGCTCTACCTCATCGGCCGGCTGCGGCCCGGCAGTCCACCGGGGGCGCTGGCGCCGCACGCGACGGCGCTCCTGCGTCAATGGCTCAGCGCCTCGCACGACCTGCCGGAGACGGACCGTTCACGGATTGCCGCCCAGGAGATCCGCGTGGTGTCCGCCGCGCTCGGCGTGGGCAGCATGCGCAGCCAGGTGGCGCCCGCCCTCGGCCTGCTGCTCGCGATCTCCGCCGTGGTGCTGGTGATCGCGTGCGCGAACCTGGGCAACCTGCTGCTCGCGCGCGGCCTCGGCCGGCGCGTGGAGTTCGCGGTCCGGATCGCGCTTGGCGCGCCGCGCGGCCGCCTGATCGTGGAAGCCACAATCGACAGCGTCGTGCTCGCGTGCGCCGGGGGCCTGGCGGGACTGGCGGTCGCGTACGGCGGCGCCAGGGGGATTGTCGCCCTCGCGTTCAGCGGGGCACCCCACATGCCGATCGATCCATCCCCCTCGCTTCCGGTCCTTGCCTTCGCCACCGGCGTTTCGCTCGTCACCGGCGTGGCGATCGGCCTGGTCCCCGCCGTCATCGCGTCGCGGACCGATCCGATCGACGCGATGCGCGGCGCGGGCCGGGTGACGGGCGATCGCGGCCCGCGGCTGCGGCAGGCGCTCGTGACGCTGCAGATTGCGCTGTCGCTGGCGCTCGTCGCGGGTGCGGGACTGATGGCGCGGAGTCTCGCCAACCTGCAGCGGCAGGATTTCGGATTCCGGACCGAGGGGCGCTACGTGGCGGTTCTGAACACGGCGCTGGCCGACGCGTCGCCGGCGCGTCTCGACGCGATCTACCAGGTGTTGTCGGCGCGGCTCCGGCGGATTCCCGGCGTCGCCAGTGCGGCGTTTTCCCTCTACAGTCCGATGGAGGGGGACAATTGGATCGCGCGCATAACGGTCGATGGCCGGCCGCCCTCCGAGAGACTGAGCGCCTCGTGGAACCGGGTCAGTCCCGGGTACTTCGAGACCCTCGGCACGCCGCTCCTGCGCGGGCGCCTCATCGACGCGCGGGACCGGCCGTCGGGCGGGCCGGTGGCGGTCGTGAGCGAGACGTTCGCCCGGCGGTTTTTCGGCGACGCATCCCCCGTCGGACGGCGATTCGGCTTCGCCGGCCGCGATGGCGGCGGCACGCGCGACGTGGAAATCGTCGGCGTGGTCGCCGACGCCAAGTATCAGGACGCGCGGCGCCCTCCAACCGCCATGTTCTTCCTGCCGTTCCTGCAGCGGCCGCACGTGACGGTGGTCGGGCTGCAGCGGGCGGAGGCGCAGTCGAATATCGCCAGGCGGCTCGAACTCCGGCTCGCGGCGCTGGTGCCGAACCTCGAGGCCGAGGTGCGGCGCGCGCTTGCGGACGTGGACCCGGGGTTCACGGTCGTGGCCGTCCTGAGCCTCGACGAGCAGGTCCGGCGCAACTTCAACGGGGAGCGGCTCATCGCGACGCTGACGAGCGTGTTCGGCGCGATGGCGCTGCTGCTCGCCTGCCTCGGGCTCTACGGGGTGATCGCCCAGGCCGTGACCGCGCGCACCCGCGAGCTGGGCGTGCGCGTCGCCCTCGGCGCGACACGGGGCCGTATCGTCACGTCGGTGCTCCGCGGCGCGTTCGTCCAGGTCGGCTGCGGGTTCGCGCTGGGCGGCGGGGCCGCGCTTGCAGCGGGCCGCTTGCTGGAGGCTCAGCTCTTCGGCGTGAGCGGC
>JANOJK010000616.1:0-13834 GCA_031408165.1 Acidobacteriota bacterium
CCTACCGCGCCCGCAGCTTCGTGAACATCCGCTCGTACTTCGAGAGGATCACATCCCAGCGGTAGTTCTTCCGCACGTAGGCGCGGCCGTTGGCCCCCATCTCGGCGCGCAGGCGGTTGTCGCCGACGAGCAGCGTCAGAGCCTCCACGAATTCGTCCCGGTCGGCGTAGTACAGCCCGGCATTGCTCTTCTGACAGTGGTCCACCAGGACCTCGCTGCGCGCGTTCGCGAGGATCGGCGTCCCCACCGCAAAAGACTCGAGCGCGAGGAGCGACAGGCTCTCGTAGGGTGACGGGACCACGACGACCGTGGCCGCCTCGAGCGCCTGCACGCGCTCCTGGTCCGACAGGCGCCCGGCGAACAGGATGAACGGCTCCTCCGGCAGCGGCATCAGCTTGACGCCCATGAGCACGAGCGACGCGTCCCCGCCGCCCTGGACGTACGTGCTGAAGTACTCGATCAGCTCCTCGCACCCCTTGCCCGCGTCGATGCGGCCGCCGTACAGCGCGACGGGGCCGTGCAGCCGGTGGCGCCGCTTGAAGAGCACGCCACGGGCGGCCAGGTGCGGGCGCCAGCCCGGCGGCTGCTCCTCGTCCGGCCTCGTCTCCTCGGCATCGGGATCGGGCCGGTTGTCCGCGGATGGATCCTTCTGGTACTCCTGCGCGTGCGGCAGATCGACGCCGCAGCCGACCGTCTCTTCCTCGACAGCCCTCATCGTGAAATGCGTCGTCAGGAACTTCCGCTCCACGTCGGTGTTGTAGGCGATGCCTGCCGGTGCGGTGAACACGTCCTTGTAGATGCCCAGGTGGATCGCCGGTTCGTCGTGCGCGGTCGGCACCAGGATCGTTTTGTGCGGCGCGATCCGGACACCGAGCACGGTGGGGGCGTACAGGTACGTGAAGAAGATGAGGATGTCGTACTGGTTCTGGTTGCGCTCGAGGTACTCGAGGAGGGCCGGGCACCAGGGGCCCTGCTGGCGGAGCCACTCCACCTCGTCCTCACGCGAGTGCGGGGCGGTGAAGATCCACTCGGAATAGCGGTTGAACGCCTCGAGATCCCGCTGCCGCGCGCTCGCGAAGCGGCGCACGGTGACGCCGCGGATCCGGTCGGTCCCCTCGGGATATTCGTTCTTCCAGGTGATGTAGTCCGACGCGCACGTGGTCAGCACCTCGACCTGGTGCCTGGGGGCCAGGCGCTCGGCGATCAGCCGGCAGTGGTACTCGGATCCACCCAGGATCTCGGTACCGTAGCGTTGGACGATAAAGGCGATTTTCATTATTACCCGAGGGGCTTCGCCCCTCGGACTCCCCCACACGCTCGCTCGCGGGGGCCCCTGCGATCCCCGCTCCGCTCGCGTGGGTTCACAGCGTCCCCAGCACTTGACGCAGCTTCTGTTCGATGCGAGACGGCGCGAAATCCTGCAGGCGCCGCCGCTGCCCCGCCAGCACGCGCTCGCGAACGTCACGATCGTATACGACGCTGCCCAGTAGCTCCGCGGCGACCTCGAGATCTTTCGGGGCGAACAGGAGACCGGCCCCGCCGAGGGTTTCCGGCACCGCCCCCGCCGCATACGCGACGATGGGGACGTCGGCCGCCATCGCTTCCACCAGCGGCACGCAGAAGCCCTCGTGCTCGCTGAGCGACACGTAGGCGTCCGACCACCGGTAGAAGGCCGCGAGGTCCTCGTCGGGCACCGGCCCCGTGAACCAGAACCGGTCCGGCAGCATGTCGTACTCGGCGATGAGCGCCCGCACCTGCGCGTAGTAGCGCGGCAGCGCGTCGCACCGTCCGACGAAGATGAAGCGGTAGTAACTGTCGATGTAGCGCTTGTACATTTCCGCCAGCCGGATGTGGTCCTCGATCTTCTTGTTGGGGACGATCCGGCCGACGAAGAGGATGTTGATGAGCCCGTCGCTCAGGATCCGCTCGAGCGCGGGGCGCGGCGGCGCCTCCGTGATCCGCGCCGTGTTCACGGCGATCGGCATGACCCCGGTCGGCGTGAACCCGAGCGACTCGAGCTCCTGCCGGTTGAAGTCGGAGTCCCCCAGCGCGAGGTCGACCCGGCCGGCCAGCGTCGCGAGCTCGCGCCGTCCGAGCGCCGCGAGCCGAAAGAGCCCCGGGTCGTAGGGTGCGAAGAAGGCCGCCGGCGTGATGTTGTGGTACTGCAGGATCTTCACGCCCTTCAGGCCGGCGAATGCGCCCGTCATCGGCGACGGCAGGGCAAAATGAAAGATGGTGGCGTCGCCTCGTGTCGACGCCCCGTCCTCGAAGGGCAACACATCGCCGCGCAGGTCGTCGTCGATCGTGAGGGCGAAGATCTCGGACTCGTGCCCCATCCCGCGCAGCAGCTCGCGGACTTTTCGCGCGCTGTCGCCGATCGCATCCCCCCGGTGGGCAGCCGGGACCCATTGGTGGATCTTCATCGGAGGTCGGAGGCCGGAGGTTGGAGGTCGTGAGTTCGGGGATGCTCAGCGGCGGTCGACGTGGAATTCGCCCTTCCAGTCTCCAACCTCCGACCTCCAACCTCAGGTTCGACCGGCAGCGCTCGATACACCGCGGGCCTGAACTGTCGCAGCTCCTCGAGGCGCTCGGCCTGATCGAACATGGTCCAGAAGTCGTAGGGGACCTCCGGGGCCGGACGCGCGGGCGCGGCGCGGATGTGATCGACGAACCGCAGGAGCGTGCCCGGGAAGTCCCGGGCCAGCAGGCGCGCGAGCGCGGCGTCCTGCGTCGCGATCACCCGGTCCTCGAGGTCCCCGTCGTCGAGCACGGCGGCCATGACGCGGGCGATCTCGAAGGGGTCCTTGGTGTGGTACAGCACGCCGCCGCCGTCCATCGTGGCGGGTACGGCCGTCGCCGCGTAGGCCAGCACCGGAACCTGCTTGTAGAAGCTCTCGATGAGCGGTACGCAGAACCCCTCGTGCTCGCTGGCGCACAGGAAGAGATCGGCGACGTCGTAGAGCGCGGTGAGCTCTTCGTTCGAGACGTGCCCGAGGAAATGGACGTCCGGCGTGCCGAGCCGGGCGACGAGCGCGTGCAGCATCGCCAGGTACTTCTCGAACCCGCCATACGAACCGACCAGGAGCAGCCGGGAGCGCGGATTGTGCCGCGTGCGGTAGACGTGAAAGGCGCGGATGACGTCCTCGAACTTCTTGTTCGGGATGACCCGGCCCACGAACATCACGTTGGTCCACCCTTCGTCGAACCGGTCGGCGGTCATGGTGTCCGGCGGCAGATCGAGATGGGCGAAGTCGGGCACCACGGGCAGGACGCCGGTCGAGCGAAACCCGAGCGCGTCGAGCTCCTGCCGGTTGTACTCGGAGTCCCCGAGCGCGATCTCGCAGCGGCGAATGTAGGCCGTCAGCTCGCGCCGCCCGCGGAAGCAGAGCTTCACGAGGTCCTTGTGGACGCCGAGGAAGTACTCCGGCGGCGTGATGTTGTGGTAGACGAGCGCCATGCGGCCCGGCAGTGCGTACGCCGTCCGCGACGCGCGCGATCCGATTGAGAAATGGTGGATCAGCACGTCTTCCGGAGCGAGTGCCCCGACCATTTCCCGGTAGTCCGTGGTCAGGTGCTCGAGCCGGCGGTCGGCAGTTTCGACGAAGATCTCCGACTCGTACCCCGCGTCCTCGAGGACACGCTGGACGGCGAGCACCTCGTGCCCGATCGCATCGCCGTAGCCGAGCGTGGCGAGCACCTGATGGACGCGGCCGGCACTCATGCCGCCGAGCCCCGGGGGATGCGCGCGAGGACGTCACGCGCCGGCGGCAGGTCCTTCTTCCGCCGCGCCAACCATCCCGGCAGCGGCTCCATCGCGTGGCTCGGGCCTTTTCCGCCCTGCCGGTCGCGTCCACCCTTCCCGTAGCGTCCGCCATCAGGCGGACGATCTCCTTTCAGCCGCGCGAACATCTCGAGATACTTCCGCTCGATCACTGGCCACGCGTAGTTGTGCTGGTAGAAGTCCCGCCCGTTGCGGCCGAGCCGCGCGTTCAGCGGGCCGTTCGACTCGAGCGAATAGAGCGCCTCGACAAACTCCTCGTACCGCTCGTAATAGAGGCCCGCGTTGCTCCGGATGCACTGCCCCTTCAGCACGTCGCAGTGCGCGTTGGCGAGCACCGGCCGGCCGAGCGCCCACGCCTCGAGCGCCACCATCGACAGGCTCTCGTAGTACGAAGGCATGATCAGGAGATCGGACGCGGCGAGGGCGTCGAACTTGTCACGGTCGTCCAGGAACCCGAGGTGGTGGATCCGCGGATGCTTCGGCACGTCGATGATCGCGCGGCCGACGAGCACCAGGTCGAGCCCGCGCGGGAAGGCGGCCGCGTACCGCTGAAAATGCGAAAAGAGCTCGGGGCAGCCCTTGTTCTCGTCGATCCGGCCGATGTACAGCGCGAAGGGCCGCGTCATCTTGAACGCGCGCCGGAATCGCTCGGAGTCGGTGCGCGCCGGCACATCAGACCCCACGCCGACCACGACGCCAGGCACCGCGGCGTTGTCCGCCGCCGCCTGGATCATCGCGCGTTCTTCCGGCGAGTTGTACATCAGCCCGCGCACCCCGCGCAGCACGGGGCCGAAGATCGAGAGGCCGATGGCCGGATCGCGTTCCGCCGTCGGGACGACGACGGCCTTATCCGGAATGCGTCGCGCCAGATGCCACGCATGGTAATAGCGATAGCTGAAGAGGACGATGAAATCGAGCCCCGGCGCCGCCCGCGCGACGTAGTTCACGAGGGCGGGGCTCGCCGGACCCTCGCTCTCGAGCCAGCGCAGCTCGTCGGCGACCGAGTGGGGCTTGTCGAACACCTGGCCCGAGCGCCGGCCGAACTCGTGCGGCTTGCGCTCGTGCGCGACGGGAAAGCGCCGCACCGCGATGCCGTTCACCTGCTCGACGCCGGCGGGCAGCTCGTTCTTCCACGTGACGTAATCGCGGGCGCACGTGGTGACGACCTCCACCGAGGCGTGCCGCGCCAGGCCTTCCGCGATGTAGCGCGCGTGCTGCTCCGCGCCGCCGTTGATGTCCGCGCCGTAGCGCTGCACGACGACCGCCAGCTTCACGATTCTGACGGTGGCTCGGACGATGGCGCCGCAGGCGCCTCCCCAGTTGGCCCGACCTGTCGGTCGGGCGTGTCGGGCGCACCCGCGTCGGGCGGCGTAGCTTCGCCGGCCACGCCCGACCGGAAGGTCGGGCCTGCTGGGGACCCATCGCCGAAGGCCGGCCGATCGCCCGGACGCCGGCGTCCACGACGACGCCGGCGGCGCGCCCGGCGTTCGTTGCCGTCCGCGTCAAGGGCGTTGCCCGTCAGTCCCTGCTCACTTGGACCCTGTGCGTCCAGCCCGTCCGCCTCACGACCGTCCGTCGTTTCCGCAGGCACTGTGGACGGATGAACCGTGGACTGAGGGACAACCGGCGACTGGGGCACAGGGGATTGAGGGACCTGGGACTGAGGCTGAGAGACCTGCGACTGGGGGACAGGGGACTGGGGGACAGGGGACTGGGACTGAGGACCCCGCTGTCCCTGCGTCCTTTGTCCCTGGTCCCGGGGTCGCTGATCTCTCGGCCCCTGGTTGCGCGGTCCCTGGTCCCGGCGCCCCTGGTCCCGGCGTCCCTGGTCGCGACGGCCCTGGTCCTGTCGGCCCTGATCCTGACCCGTCGGCGGCGGGAGCGGCGGCACCGCGCCGGCGCGGTACTGCACGACCCCTTCGAGCGCGCGCGCGCGCCGCTCGTCGAAGTCGAGGCGGCCGGCCATCGACTCGAGGCGCATCTTGAGGCTCTTGACCTCGACGCCGGTGCGTGTCAGCTCGACGACCAGGTTGTGGATGACTTCGTAGTGGAGCGCGTCGAGCTGCGCCCGGCGCGCCGTGCGTTCCGCATTGCGCGTGTTCAGATCGGCCTGGATGTGGAGCGCCTGGATGAGCGGGTTCGGGTTGAACAGCAGCTTCAACAGCGGCCGGAACAGCGCCCGCAGCCAGCGGATCGGGGCCCGGTGCGTCTCGTACAGCGTGTCTTCGCCGAAGGCGAAATTGGGCGCCGGTGGCTCCGGCGTGCTGACGCGGCGATACTCCTCGAGGAGTCCGGACCGCACCCCCTTGGGATCGATGAACTTCTCGAGCTTGACGTTCGCCAGCTCGCGGATCTCCTCTTCGGTGTAGTCCACGCCCCGTTTCTCCCGGATCCGCGCGCGGATCTGCCGCATGATCTGCTCGACGTCGACGTTCTCGGAACGGACTGAAAAATCAGACATTGCTCGTCTCTTTGACTGTTCCTTCGACCGCGCCTCGATTCCTTCGATTCCTTCGAGTGATGAACTCCGGCGCTTGCGCAATGCACGTGCCCAGGATGCCGATGGAGCGGACCAGGGCCCTGGCCCCCGACAGCCTGATCTCCGGGCTGCCTTCCCCGACGTCAGGAAAGCCGTTCGCATCGGGCGTCAGATGCTCCCAGTTGCGGAACAGCTTTCCCCAGGGCCCGCCGAGCACGTCCAGCATCATGCGTTTCGCGTTGAAGGGATACCAGAAACTGTCGTGATAGATCACACTGGCGATGTAGGCCCACGGCGCGAGCACGGTCTTCAGGGACCACTCGATCGGCTTCTTCATCGGGCCCCAGTAGATCTGGTGCTGCATGCGCGACGCGAAGGTCATCTTCTTGAACGGACCGACGAAATGCCAGTTCTCCCGGCCCGCCTCGGCGTCGCCCACGATCTCGATCTCCCGCGGGTCGCCGCACCCGAGCCCCAGATCGTGCGCCATCCGGATGAACTTGATCGACATCGGATCGAAGCCCATCAGCTTGGCCGCCACCGCGTCGATCGCCACCTGGTCTGCGCTCGCCAGCAGGACGTTCTTATTGTGCGGCATCATGCAGCGCGGCCCCGGGCCGTCGCCCGCGAACGTCCCGTCCATCACCGCGAACACGCCGCGGTGGATCTTCTTCTGGATCATCAGCAGGTCCACGAGCGTCTCGTGGATGACCGGGTGCGTCCAGTGGCGGTGCTCGTTCAGCAGCCCGCCGAACGCGTTCTTCATCGCGCCGGTCGTCGTCGTGAAGACGTGTGTCTTGACCGTCGGCAGGTGGATGATGTTCTCCCCGATGAAGCGCTTCGGAATCATGAAGCCCTTCGGGTAGACCTCGTTCAGGCAGGTGAACTGCCTGGTCAGGTCGCCCACCGCGTCCCGGATGTTGATCCACTCTTCGGTCTCGTAGATGTGGATGTTCCGCAAGTGGTGCGCCTCGACGACGTTGATCTGCTTGTTCTCGGTCTCCCCGAGGTGCGCGTCGATGACGACCGTGCGGTTGTGGCAGGCGTGAATCAGGTTCGGATCGTAGCCGTCCTGCTTCATCGCCTTGATCACGCCGTCGAGCTGCCACGGCGTCGTCGACGCCGCCGGGAAGAAGAAGTGCCACGAGATGTTGACCTTGAGCGCGGTGTCGGCGTCCTTCGCGACGACGTTCTGGTATCCCGCGAGGTTCATGACGGAGTGGTAGTCGCGCAGGACGGTAGCCGGCGACGTCTTGAGGATTGCGACTTTGGATTTGGCCATTCAGTGAAGTCTTCTCATCCAGCCGATCTGAAAAAAATCGAGCGTCAGTAGCGCGCCCCATAGATGATGAACGTGACGGTCATGGCCCAGAGCGCCACGCACGCCAGCAGGGGGCGGTCGTTGAGGAGCATGTCCGCCGGACTGCCGCCCCCCTCTTTCTGGTGCACGAGATACAGGTAGCGGAATATCCCGTAGAGCGGAAACACGAGGGTCAGCCCGAGATAGTCCGTGTGGTATTTCTGCACGGTCTCGTCGCTGACGGTGGAGATGACGTAGCTGACCAGCGTCGATGCGGTGACGACCGCGATCATCTGGTCGAGCAGGTACGGGCTGTATTCCTCGAGAATCGGACGGTGGCTGGTCGCGCCGTCCGCCAGCAGGACCAGCTCGTGGCGCCGTTTGCTGAGCGCGAGGAACAGCGCGAGCAGGATCGTGAGGATCAGCAGCCAGTGGCTGATCAGCACGTCGATCGCGACCGCGCCCGCCACGGCGCGCAGCACGAACCCGATCGCAATCGTGAGCACGTCGATGATGACCACGTGCTTCAGCGGGCCGGAGTACAGCGCCAGCAGCGCGACGTACGCCGCGGCCACGAGCGCAAACCCGGGGCGCAGCAGCCACGCGGCGCCGAGCGCGACGATCGCGAGCACGACGGCGGCGCCGAGGGCGACACCCGGCGTCACCGCGCCCGACGCGATCGGGCGGTTGCGCTTGAGCGGGTGAAGCCGATCCGCGTGCCGATCCGCGACGTCGTTGATGAGGTAGACGACGCCCGACAGCGCGCAAAAAATGACAAACGCCGCGATCGCCTGGCCGATGGCCTGGGGATCGAGAAACGCCGGGGAGGTGTTGCGCTGCCCGAAGAGCAGCGCCGTGAACACGATCAGGTTCTTGGTCCACTGCGCCGGGCGCAGGGACACGAGGAGGCTGAGGGCTACCGGGCGCGTCGGGGCGGACATTGCCCCCCCCGGCTCCCGATGCCGCTCGGTCTCAGGTGCTTTCGTGATGGCTGGTACTGTGCTGTGCGCCATGCGCGAGTTGCCGCGTGGCGGGCCGTGCGCCGACTTACTTGTAACTCTGGATGGCTTCCGATTCGGAGTCGTAAGTGTCGAACACGGTCAGCAATTTCGTGATCGCCAGGAGATCCTGGATCCGCTTCGTCAGGTTGAGCAGCTTGAGCTTCCCGCCCTGTCGGCTGACGGTGGTGTAGGTCCGCACGATTTCGCCGAGGCCCGCGCTGTCGATGTAGGGGACGTTCTCGAGGTTCAAGAGCAACTGCTTCTTGTCCTGCTGGAGGAGGGAGTTGATCTTGTCCTTGAGGAGCTCGTCCCCCTCGCCAAGTGTCATCTTGCCCTTCAGGTCGAGAATCGTGATTCCGTCGACGACTCGTTCGTCGATCTGCATGTTCCAGCGCCTCCAGCCCTGACGTTGTCGACGTGTGAAAAAAGACCCGTCAGCGTACTACGGTCGTTGTAAAAGTGTCAAACATTCAGCAGTTTAGGCCTGCCGTGGGGTTTCGGCCGCCGCATGAGCCGGCGGCGCCCCCGTCACACGCTCCCTGAACGTCTCAATCACCACATACAGCACGGGTATGAAGATGGTGTTCAGGAAAGTGGACAGCAGCATCCCGCCCGCCACCGCGGTCCCCACCGAATGCCGCGCTTCCTGGCCGGCGCCGGTCGCGAACACCAGGGGCAGGACGCCCAGGATGAAGGCCAGCGAGGTCATGACGATCGGCCGCAGCCGGATACGGCCCGCCTCGATGGCCGCCTCGACAATCGACAGGCCCCGATGCCGGAGCTGGTCGGCGAACTCCACGATGAGGATCGCGTTCTTGGCCGACAGGCCGATCAGCATCACGAGGCCGACCTGACAGTACACGTCGTTGGCCAGCCCGCGCATCCACTGCGCCGAGAGCGCGCCCAGCACGGCCAGCGGCACGCCCAGCAAGACGATGAACGGCAGCACCAGGCTCTCGTACTGCGCTGCCAGCGTCAGGTACACGAGCAGCAGCGCGAGCCCGAAGATCAGGACCGCCTGCCGCCCGGCCTTCGTTTCTTCCAGCGAGATCCCCGACCACGCGAAGCTCATGCCTGCCGGCAGCGTGCTCGTCGCGATGCGCTCCATCTCCTGCAGCGCGTCCCCCGAGCTGACCCCCGGCGCCGCCGATCCGTTGAGCGTCGCCGAGCGGAACAGGTTGAAGTGGCTGATGACCTGCGGGGCCACCGTTTCCTTGATCGTCACGACGGTGTCGAGCGGGATCATCTGGCCGGTGCGGGAGCGGGCGTAGATCTGCCCGATGTTCTGCGCGTTCGCGCGGAACTGCCGGTCCGCCTGCACGTACACGCGATACGCGCGATTGTTGAACTGGAAGTCGTTGACGTACGACGAACCCAGGAACGTCTGCATCGCGCTCGTGATCTCTCCGAGCGGCAGCCCAGCGCCCAGCGCCCGTTGCCGATCGATGGTGACCAGGAGCTGCGGGTCGTTCGCGGTGAAAGACGTGAAGACCCCGCGCAGCAGGGGAGACTTGTTCGCCGCCCCCATCACGCCGTAGGCGCCGCCCGCGAGGGCGTTGATGTCGGTGCCGGTCTGATCGAGCACCTGGAACTCGAAGCCGCCGAAGCGGCTCAGGCCCGGGATGGACGGCGGGGCGAACGAGACGACGATCGCCCCGGGAATCGACAGCAGCTTCGGCATGACACGTCCGAGCACCGCCCCGGCCGAATGGTCCGCTCCCTTCCGTGCCCCGAACGGTTTGAGGCTCGAGAAGATGATCCCCTGGTTCGGCGCGGCGCCGCTGAAGCTGAACCCCATGACCGAGAACACCCCGATGACGTCGGGATCGCCCATCAGGATCTTCTCGGCCTCCCGCGCGATGCCGGCCGTGTACTCCAGCGACGACCCCGCCGGAGCCTGCACCTGCGTCAGGAAGTAGCCCTGGTCCTCCTCGGGCAGGAACGCCCGCGGCACCTTGGTGTTGACCCAGTAGGTCAGCCCCAGCGCCGCGAGGAAGACGAGGACGAGCGCCCACCGCGACTTCATCCCCCGCGTCAGGAACCGCACGTAGCCGTTGGTCGCGCCCGTGATGCCGCGCTCGAAGAAGGCGAAGAACCGGTTCTTGCCGTGGTGCTCGCGGTCGAGGAGCAGCGCGGCGAGCGCCGGCGTCAGCGTCACGGCGTTGAACGCCGACAACGCCACGGCGAACGCGATCGTCATCGCGAACTGCGCGTAGAGGCGGCCGGTGGTCCCGGGGAAGAACGCAATCGGCACGAAGACGGCGATCAGCACGAGCGCGGTCGCGACGACCGCTCCCAGCACTTCCCCCATCGCGTCCACGGCTGCTTTCCGCGCCGACACCTTGTATTGCTGGATGTGGCGCTCGATGTTCTCGATCACCACGATCGCATCGTCCACGACGATGCCGGTCGCGAGGATGATGCCGAACAGCGTCAGGGTGTTGATCGAGAAGCCCATCAGCTTGATGAACGCGAAGGTGCCGATGAGCGAGACCGGGATCGTGAGGACGGGAATGAGCGTGCTGCGCCACGTCTGCAGGAACACGAAGATGACGATGACGACGAGGATGATGGCCTCGACGAGCGTAATCAGCACTTCCCGGATCGAGTCGCTGACCACCTGCGTCGTGTTCAGCGCGATCTGGTACTTCAGCCCGGGCGGGAAGTTCCTCTCCAGCCGGTCGAGTTCCGCCTTCACCTCCCTGGCCACGTCGAGCGCGTTGGCCGAGGGCAGCTGGATGACGCCGAATCCGACGGCGTCGCGCGCCTGGAAGCGAAGCTGCGCCGCGTAGGTTTCGGCGCCGAGCTCCGCATGACCGACGTCCTTGAGGCGGACGAGCGACCCGTCGGCGCCGGCCTTCAGGATGATGTTGTCGAAGTCCGGGGCCTCCGGCAGGCGTCCCTCGACGCGCACGCTCAACTGATACAGCTGTCCCGCGGGCGCCGGCGCCTGGCCGATGGCCCCCGCCGCGACCTGGACGTTCTGCTCGCGCAGCGCGCTGGTGACGTCCGACGCCGTGATCTGCCGCGCCGCCAGCCGCTGGGGATCGAGCCACAGGCGCATCGAGTACTTGCGCTCGCCGAAGATCATCACGTCGGCGACCCCCGGCACGCGCTTGAGCGCGTCCTTCACGTAGACGTCGATGTAGTTGCTCAGGAAGAGCGAGTCGTACTCCCCTTTCGCCGAGTAGACGCCGACCGCCATCACGAAACCGGTGACCTGCTTGTTGACGCTGACGCCGAGATTGCGGACCTCGGTCGGGAGCCGGCCGAGCGCCTGCGAGACGCGGTTCTGGACGTCCACCTGCGCGAGGTCCTGGTCGCGGGTGATGTCGAAGGTGACCGTGATGCTCGCGAAGCCGCTGTTGGTGCTGGACGAGGTCATGTAGAGCATGCCCTCGACGCCGTTGATCGCCTGCTCGAGAGGGGTCGTGACCGCGCTCTCGACTTCCTGCGCGTTGGCGCCCGTATAGATCGCGTTCACCGAAATCTGCGGCGGGGCCAGCGGCGGATACTGCGCGACGGGCATCGTCGGAATCGCGATGACGCCGGCGAGGATGATGACGAGCGAGCAGACCGATGCGAGGATCGGACGATTGATGAAGGTGTTTACGAACATGGAGGCGCCAGTTTCCGAGGTGCTAAAGGGCGGCTCTTATTCAGCTTTGACGGGGGCGCCGTCGCCGATCTTCTGGATGCCGCCGACGATCAGGCGATCTCCGGGTTTGAGGCCGCTGCGAACGATGTACTCGTTGCCCTGGACCTCGCCGACCTGGATCGGACGCTGGCGGGCGACGAGGCCGGAACCCGTGTCTTCGGCGACGAAGCAGAAGTACTGTCCGTTGATGCGCGACACCGCGGTGACGGGAACGGTGACGCCCGGCACCGAGCGCCAGACCACCCGGATCTTCACGAACTGCTGCAGCTTGAGGTCGGCCGGCACGTCGCGAAGCAGGCTCTTGGCCAGCACCGTCTGCGTCGCGGGATCCGCCCGCGGCGACACGAACGTGATCGGGTTCTGCGCCGTCACCTTGCCGTCGGCGTCCAGGATCTGCGTCGTCAGCCCGACCTTGAGATCCGGCGCGCGATCGACCGGCACCTGGATGTAGGCCTCGATGCCCGCCTTGTCGTCGACCGTCGTGATCACCGTGGCGGTCGTGATGCGATCCCCCTCGCGCACGGCGAGGTCGCCCACCACTCCACTCGTCGGCGCGGTCACGCGGTAGTACTGCAGCTGCACCCGTCCTTCGCGGACCTGCGCGTCGAGCGCGGACAGGTTCGCCCCGGCCGTGGCGAGGTTGTGCTGCGCCGCGTCGAACTCGTTCTGGCTGATCGCTCCGGCCTTCAGGAGCGTCTGCAGGCGCTCGACCTGGGCCTTCCAGTAGGCGACGTCCGCCTCGCGCGCCGCGCGCTGCGATTCGGTGCTGCGGAGGGTCGCCGCCTCCTTCTCGGGATCGATCTGCACCAGCGGGGTGCCGGCGCGGACGAGGTCGCCGGACTTCACGTGAATCTTCGTCACGCGGCCGTCCACCTGGGGCTGGATCGTCGTGGAGTTCAGCGAGCGCACGGTCGCGATGAAGTCCGAGGAGAGCTCAATCGCCGTCTCCTGGAGGGTGACGATGGTCACGCCCGTGGCCGGCGCGCCGCCGCGGCCCTGCGCCGGGGCGCCGGCGGGCGGCGCCTCGTCGCGGTTGCACCCGGCCAGCAGGAGCGTGAGGATGAGGAGTGGACGATGAATGCGCATGTACGTGGATTGTCCTGCTGTTAGACTCTCGCGGCCGGGAAAGAGGTCCGGACAAAACGAAGGCCACGCCGGAGCGTGGCCTGCCGAATCGCCGCGGACCTGGACGACTGTTACAGGCCCCCGGCACCTGCGAACTTCCGGGACTGGAAGCATTCCCGGCAGAACACCGGTCGCCCCTGCGTCGGCCGGAACGGCACCGTCGTTTCCTTGCCGCACGCCGAGCAGTTGGTGGTGGTTTCCACGCGCTCCCGGCCCACGCCGCCGGCGCCGGACGGACGCGCGGCGCGCCTGGCCTTACAGCCCTTGCAGCGCTTCGGTTCGTTTTTGAAGTTTTTGTCGGCGAAGAAGAGCTGCTCGCCGGCCGTCCAGACGAAGGGGTCGTTGCAGTCCACGCAGTTCAGAGACTTGTCCTGGAACTCCATCGCTACCTCTCTCGCTACCCCTGCTATCCCGCCCCCGTGACGGGATGCCGGCACCCGACGTTCCCAGTCGAGCCCCGGCCCCAGCACTCAATCGATCACTCAGTCTC
>JANOJK010000617.1:0-2464 GCA_031408165.1 Acidobacteriota bacterium
GACGGCCGGCAGTTCGGCTTCGACATCATGAACGCGACGGGGTTGACGAGCGGCTCGGTGTATCCGGCGCTGGACCGCCTGGAAGCCGCGGGGTTCGTGCGCTCGAAATGGGAGGCGGACGCCGTCGCCCACCGCGAAGGGCGGCCGGCCCGGCGATACTTCACCTTGACCGCACCTGGCGCCCTCGCGCTGCGCGCGGCCCTCGAGAAATACAAAGCGCTCAGGCCGCTGGCGGGTTTCTCGCCGGAACAAGTATGACCGGCCGCGGAACCCCCGGAGCACCCGGCTCGGACGGCCGCGGACCACGCGGACTGCGTGGGCCCTTCTTCCTGATTCGATTCCTCGCGGTGATCGTGCCTGCGGGCGCGCGCCACGCGTGGGTCCAACAATGGCGGGCGGAACTGTGGCACTACGGGCTCTGGCTCGCACGCGAACGGCGCGGCCTCGTCACACCGGCCGTCTTGCTCTTCGCGCGCGCCGCCGGCGCCGTCCCGCACGCCCTGCAACTGCGCGCTTTCGAGTGGAGTCCACGCATGATCCTGCAGGATCTGAAATTCGCCTGGCGTATGTTCGTCCGCCGCCCCGCGTTCACCGGCGTCGCCGTGCTCATTCTCGCGCTCGGCATCGGCGCCAACACCACCATCTTCAGCTGGACGCAGGCCGTGCTGCTGTCACCCTTGTCGGGCGTGACACGGCAAGAGCGCATCCTGGTCGTCAAAGGCGTCACCGCGACTCGCGAAGACCTGAGCCTGTCGTATCCAAACTTCCAGGATCTGTTCGCGGCGAAGCCCGAGGGCGTCGCGGACCTGGTGGCGTTCCGCATCCTGCCGCTGAATCTGCGCGCGGGAGACGAGCCCGTACGTGTGTTCGGGGAGCTGGTGACGCCGAACTTCTTCGAGTTCTTCGGCGTCCGGCCCGTGCTCGGCCGCGGCTTCCATCCCGACGAAGGTCTTGTCCCCGATCGCGACGCGGTCGCCGTCATCTCTCACGAGCTCTGGCAGCGCGCGTTTGCCGGCGAACCCGCGACCGTCGGGCGCGCCGTGTCGTTGAACGGCCGCACGTTCACGATCGTCGGCATTGCACCGCCGGGTTTCCACGGCTCGGTGGCCGCAGTCGTGCTCGACGTGTTCATCCCGGTGACGATGCAGAAGGCGGTGATGACGGGGGACCGGCTGGCGACGAGAGGGGGCGGATGGCTCGAGGTCTACGCGCGCCTCGCCGATGGCGCGTCCGCGCGACAGGCGCAGGCGAGCATCACGGTCGCAGGCGCGCGACTGGCGACGCAATATCCTGACGCCAACAAGGGGCGCGACCTCCGCGCGGTGCCGCTGTGGCGGGCGGGCGCCAGCAGCGTGCTGTTGCCGGTGCTGGGCACGCTGATGGGCATGGTGGTGGTGGTGCTGCTCATCGCGTGCGCCAACGTCGCGGGGCTGCTGCTGACGCGAGCGACCGGCCGTCAGCGCGAGATCGCCGTGCGGCTCGCCGTCGGCGCGAGCCGGTGGCAGGTCGTGCGCCAGATGCTCGTGGAGAACCTGCTGCTGTCGGCGGCAGGCTGCGTCGCCGGCCTCCTCCTTGCCCGCTGGGCGGCGGGGATGCTCGATGCGTTCGTGCCGCGGACCCCGTTTCCCCTGCGCTTCGATGCGGGAGTTGACGCACAGGGCATCGCGTTCGCGATGGCGCTCACGGTGGTGACGGCCATCCTCTCGGGCGTGATGCCCGCGCTCCGGGCGTCGCGGCCGCAGATCGGCGTCACGCTGAAGGAGGCGTCGCCGGCGGGCACGGGTCCGAGCGGCCGCCTCCGCCAGATCCTGGTCGTCGGCCAGGTGGGACTGTCGGTCGTGCTGCTCGTCTGCGCGTCGCTCTTCGCGCGCAGCCTGACGCACGCCGGCTCGATCGATCCCGGATTCTCCCTGCGGCAGGGCCTGCTCGCCTCGATCGATCTCCTGCCCGGCGGCTATGACGAGGCGCGCGGCGGCGCATTTCTGGAGCGCCTCCTCGAGCGCGTCTCGGCGCTGCCTCACGTGACCGCCGTCACCGTCGCGCGGACGATGCCGCTCGATCTTGGAGGCAGCAGCGACATGACCATCACCGTCGACGGCTACACGCCGCGCGACGGTGAGGAGCTGATGGCCTATTACAACCAGGTCGGGCCGCGTTACTTCGAGACGATGGGGATCCCGCTGGTCAAAGGACGAACACTCACGTCGCGCGACACCGCCGGTCAGGGCGCGGTCGCTGTCATCAATGAAACGATGGCCCGCCGGTACTGGCCCGGGCGCGACCCGATCGGCACCACCATCAGGTTCGGTCGCGGCCCGGTGACCATCGTCGGCATCGCCCGCGACGGCAAGTACTCGCGGCTGAGCGAGGAACCGCGGAACTACGTCTACCTGCCCGCGCTGCAGAATTATCGGCCCGACCTGGTGCTGCACGTGAAAACGGACGCAGACCCGTCGATCGTGCT
>JANOJK010000618.1:0-2338 GCA_031408165.1 Acidobacteriota bacterium
GAGCCGTGAGCGGAAGCGCGAAGAGCAACGCCATTGCGGCGATGGTGGCAAGCGAGGTCGTCAAGCGAAGGTTCTTCATCGCCACATTGTAAGCCGACAGCGAGCGCACTCCCGCGGTAAAACCTGCCGGCGCGTTCGTGCAGGCGCACCTGAAACAATCACAGGTGGCATTTGGAACCATCACGGTCGGGGCCCGGGCCGATCTGGTGTTGCTCTCCGCGGATCCGCAAATCGATATCGGCGCCGCCGCCCGCCCGATCGGGATCGTGCGGCGCGGAACCTGGCGATCTCATTGACGGTTCAGCAAAGGCGTCGGCGGGTCCAGCCTGGCCACCTGCGACCGGTTTGTCGGCCACAACGAGAATTGTTGGGGAAAAGTCCTGAGACGCAGCTGCGATCCCGTATAGTGGCGCAGCGCGTTCTGGCTCTCCGGCTCGCTCCTTCGCCGCCGAGTGTCCTCCGGTTGCGGATCGAGCGTCCCCGGAAGCCCATACCCATAAAGGAGAAGCCGTATGAGACTCACTACCCGGTCGCGTGTCTCGGCTGTCGTGTGCCTCGGACTGTCCGTCGTGATCGGCGGGACCGCTCTGGCTCAGACCGATCCGCAGGTGGGCGTCTGGAAGCTCAATGTCGCCAAGTCCAAGTACAGCCCCGGGCCCGCGCCCACGAGCGCGACCACTACGATCGAGGCCGCCGGTGATGGAACCAAGGTCACCGTGGACCAGGCGCTGCCGGATGGGACGAAGAGACACTACACGTTCACGGCGAACTTCGACGGTAAGGATACGCCGATCGTCGGCAACAATCCCGATGCGGATACGGTGGCGCGCACCCGCCTCGACGCGTCGACCGTGCAGACGATTTCGAAGAAGGCCGGAAAGGTGACGACGACACAGACCTCCGCGGTGTCGAGCGACGGCAAGACCAGGACGGTGACGACCAAGGGCGTCAATGCGAAGGGGCAACAGGTGAGTAACGTCGCGGTGTACGAACGTCAGTAGCTCTCTCGGCTGCCCTCACGCGATGCCCCGAGGGCGCCGAGAACTCGCCGTGCGGCACTTGACCGTTCGTGGCACATCGCCGCGGAGGTCGTGTTTCTCACGGGCCTTTCCGAACTGAGCGTGTTGATGAGCTCACAATTCGGACGGCACCGCAGGATGGGCCAATGGTCTTCCCGATAAGCGACGACAACACCGGGCGAATCAGGACGCCGTACGTGACGTACGCGCTGATCGCGCTGAACGTCCTGGTGTTCGTGTTCCTCCAGGGCATGGGCACCAACGAGCGGTTCACCTACGCCTTCTCCACCGTGCCGCAGGAGATTCGCACGGGCGAAGATGTCGCGCGCGATGTGCCGGTGCAGTTGGGCGACGAGCGGGGCTCGATTCCGCTTCAGCCGACACCCGGGAGCGTGTACCTCACGCTGCTGATTTCCATGTTCATGCACGGCAGCCTGATGCACCTGCTCGGGAACATGTTGTTCCTGTGGATCTTTGGCGACAACGTGGAAGACGATCTGTCGCACGGCCGCTACACGGCCTTCTATCTCCTCACGGGCCTGGTCGCCTCGCTGTCGCACGTTGTCTCCACCTTCGTGTTCGGCAACAACCCCTTCATTCCGAGCCTGGGTGCGTCGGGAGCGATCTCGGGCGTGATGGGAGGCTACCTCGTACTCCATCCCCATCGCCGCGTGCGCGTCATCATGCTGCGATCGCTGACGGACGTGCCCGGATATGTGGCGGTGGGCCTCTGGTTCGTCCTTCAGCTGATCAGCGCGTTCGGGGTCATGGGCCAGGGTGCGCAGTCGGGCGGCGGCGTGGCGTTCATGGCACACATCGGCGGGTTCATCGGCGGGGTCGTGCTCGTGAAGCCGTTCGCCGCCGGGCGCCTGCCTCCGCGCCTGCCTCCGGCGCGCCGCACGGCGTGGTGACGGACGCGGCGGCGCCGCGAGGGCATCACCGTTGCGCGTCTGTGGAGTGCTGCCGCGAGCTTCGCGATCGCCATCGTCTGATCGCGCGAGCCGCCACATAGACGCAGGACCACGTACTGCGTCTGGTCGTAGCCGCATCTTCGCGAGGTTCAGCGCTGGGACCTGCGTGAACCCGTGTAGCTGAGTTTCGGCCTACGCGCCCTTCCTGTTTCACTGCCGAGCTCTCAGCTCGACGGTTCGGCGAAGCTGGCCTCAACGAACCGCAGGCACATCCCGCGGTGGCACGGCGAAGGAACGGGTCACCACCTCTCCCTCTGCGCCGAGAAAGCCGCGGTCCTGGCCTTGGATCGACAGCCGCACGGCGCCCGCGTCGCCCGTACGAATCACGATTGTCTTTTCAGCTTTCAG
>JANOJK010000630.1:0-5079 GCA_031408165.1 Acidobacteriota bacterium
GGAGGTCACGCCACCGCCCCCCTCGCCGAAGTAGCGGGTTCCGTCGAGCTGATCGGTCTGGATCCGGCCGATCCCACCGACGATGAAGGCGTGCGAGCCGATTCCCCAGCCGGGGGCGCGGTCGCTCATCTCGATCCCGATCCCCAGGTCCGTGGCGCGACCGTTCGTGAGCTCGTACGCGGGGGCCGGCGCCGGTCCGCCAAACGCCACGCGAATGTCCGGGATCGACTCGATGCTGCCGCGGATCGCGAGCGTCGCCCCGACACTCGATCCGAACGGGTAGACAGTCGCCCCGATGCCCCCGGCGCGCTTCCCGTATTCGAGGACGGTGACCGTCGTCTGTCCGTCGCGGGTGCGGTACTGGAACGGCTCGAGGCGGACTTCGTCAACCGGCTGCCCGAGCAGTTCCTCGAGCGGGTGCGCACCGAATGAGTAGGGCTGGACGAACTGCCGGTCGATGCTGATGCTGATGAAATGGCGGCGGGCTTTCGGCGCCTCGTAGGCCTGCGGCTGCGGCTGCGCCTGCGCGTCGGACGCGGCGACCGCCGCCACCAGGCACATCGCGGACACGGTTTGTATCAGCATCCTTTCAAGGATAACGTAAACCGCGTGACCGCCAGCATTCTCGCCGCGGTGATGACCGCGCCGCGGCAGCCCATCGAGCTCCGCGAGTTCCCCCGTCCGGATCTTCCAGGCGGCGCCGTCCTGCTGAAGACGACGCGATCGGAAGTCTGTGGCACCGACGTCCATCTCTGGCACGGTCGGCTGGCGGGCGTGCCGTACCCGATCATCCCCGGCCACGTCGCGGCCGGCGAGGTCGCCGCCGCGCGCGGTCCGATTGCCGGCATCGACGGTTCGCGGATCCGCGTAGGGGACCGCGTGGTGTTCTTCGACGTCCATCGCACCTGCGGCCGCTGCCGCGCGTGCACCGTCCACCGGACCCCGACGCGCTGCTCGTCCCGCCGCGTCTACGGCATCACCGATTCGGCGGACGAGGGGCTGTTCGGGGGATGGGCCCAGGCGATTTACCTGGAGCCGGGCGTCGCCATCGCGCGCCTGCCCGACGGCGTGTCGGTTGACGACTACATCGGCGGCGGCTGCGGGCTGCTGACCGCGGTCCACATCGCGGAGCGGGCCGAAATCCGGCTGGGCGATTCGGTCGTCGTCCAGGGCGCGGGCGCCGTGGGGTTGAGCGCGATCGCGCTCGCGCGCATCGCGGGCGCGTCGCTGATCGTCGCCATCGGCGCTCCGCACAGCCGGCTGGCGATCGCCCGCGACATGGGCGCCGACGTCACGCTCGACCTCGATGCGACGACGAGCGACGAGCGGCGCCAGGCCGTCCTCGATGCCACCTTCGGCGAAGGGGCGGACGTCGTGATCGAAGCCGCCGGCTCTGCCGAGGCGATTTCGGAGGGGCTCGACCTCGCCCGCGTCGGCGGCCGCTACGTCATCGCGGGCCACTACACCGACGCCGGCGACAGCTCGATCAACGCGCACCGGCAGATCAACCGCAAGCACCTCGAGATCCGCGGCTGCTGGGGCAGCGAGGCGCGTCACTTCCTCCGGGCGCTCTCCATCCTGGAACGCCATCCTTCCATTCCGTTCCGGAACATCGGCGCGCGGCGGTATGGCTTGCACCAGCTCAATGAAGCGCTGGCCGACGCCGAGGCGATGCGTATTCCGAAAGCGCTGGTCGACCCGTGGCAGTAACGCGACATACCAAGATCATCGCCACGCTCGGTCCGGCCAGCAGCGCGCCCGACATCCTCGACGCGCTCGTCCTCGGAGGCGTCGACGTCTTCCGCCTGAACTTTTCGCACGGCACGCACGAGTCCCACGGTCGCATCTGCCGTGCCGTCCGCGAGGCCGCCGCTCGGGCCGGCCGCCACATCGCCATCCTCCAGGACCTCAGCGGCCCGAAGATCCGCACGGGGCGCCTCCGGGGTGGGCAGCCGATCGAGCTTCGGAAGGGCGAGGCGCTCGCGCTCGCAGCGGGCGAAGAGGAGGGGGGTCCCGGCCGCGTCTTCACCCCGTACGCCGAGCTCATCGCGTCGGCGCGCCCGGGCGACCGCTTGCTCCTGGACGACGGGAAGATCGAGCTGCGCGTCACAGAGCGATCCGGGACACACCTCGTCACCGTCGTGACCAACGGCGGCCTGCTCGGCGAGCACAAGGGCATCAACGCGCCCGGTGTGAAGCTGCCGGCGTCAGCCGTGACCGCGAAGGACGAGGCGGATTTGAAATTCGGCCTCGCGCTCGGCGTGGACCTGGTGGCGTTGAGCTTCGTCCAGACCCCGGAGGACTGCCACGCCGCCCGGCGGATCATCCGGGCCGCGAAGGCGGACGTGCCGCTCATCGCCAAGATCGAGCGTCCGCAGGCGCTCGAGCACCTCGACGCCATCGTGGGCGCCGCCGACGGCGTCATGGTGGCGCGCGGCGACCTCGGGCTGGAATGTCCCCTCGAGCAGATTCCCCGCATTCAGAAGACCATCATCGCCCGCGCCCGGGCGCTCGGGCGGCCCGTCATCGTGGCCACGCAGGTGTTCGAATCGATGCGCACAGAGCCGCGCCCGACCCGTGCCGAGGTCACCGATGCCGCGACCGCGGTCGATCAGGGGGCCGATGCCATCATGCTCGCCGGGGAAACGGCTGCCGGCGAGTTCCCGGTGGCCGCGGTTCGCACGCTGTCGGACGTGATCTGCGATGCGGAGACCGTCGCCACGCCGTCTGCGCTCCTCGGCGCCGGCGTCTCGCTGTTCGGGCCCCCTGGATCCGACTCATTGCCCGACGGCTTCGACACCTTCCGGATCATCCACGGCCGCGCCATGTGCGAGGCCGCCGTGACGCTCGCGTCGACCGGCCAGGCGGAGGCCATTGTCGCGCTCACGGTGCAGGGCAAGACGGCGCAGCTCCTGTCATCGCTGCGGCCGCGCGCGAACATCATCGCCATCACGCCGTCGGAGGAGATCGCCAGGCGCCTGAACCTGTATTGGGGCGTGCGCCCGGTCGTGTCGGATCTCGAGGACGTGCGCCGACTGGAAGGGCCGATCCGCTCGGCGATGGACCTGTCGGCGCGGGCGGTCGTCGTGTTCATCAACATCAATCCCGATCTCAGCCGGCAGGACGCCAACTTCCTGAACGTGCAGAGGCTCGGCGGCTGAGCCGTGCGCCGGGCGTTCGATTTCATCATCGACCGTTCGCTCCTGTTGATCGTCGGCGCGCTCGCTGCGCTCGTGTGGGCGAACATCTCCCTGGCGCCGTACGAGCGCTTCGCCCACGCCGTCCACTTCCTGGTCAACGACGTCGCGATGGCGTTCTTTTTCGCGATGGCCGCGAAGGAGATCGTGGAAGCCACGCTTCCCGGTGGTGCGCTGGCCTCGCCGAGGTCCGCGGCCGTGCCCCTCCTGGCGGCCGCCGCAGGCATGATCGTCCCCGCCGGCATTTACTGGGGCGGCGCGCTGGCGGCCGGGTATCCGGAGCTCGTCCGCGGGTGGGCGATCCCCTGCGCGACCGACATCGCGTTCTCGTATCTCGTGGCGCGGCTGATCTTCCCCGCCAGGCATCCCGCGATACCGTTCCTTCTCCTGCTCGCGGTTGCCGACGATGCGCTGGGGCTCGTCGTGCTGGCGATCTTCTATCCCTCGGGCGCGGTCTCGCCGCTGCTGTGCCTGCTCTTCATGGCGCCGGCGCTGGGCATCGCGTGGGGGCTGCGGCGCCGCCAGGTGCGCAGCTTCTGGCCCTACGTGCTGATCGCCGGTTCCTGTTCATGGGTCGCGCTCTATCTCGGCGGACTGCATCCCGCACTGGCGCTGGTGCCGATCGTGCCGTTCATGCCGCACGAGGGGAACTATCACGAGCCGTTCGATGATCCCGTGCAGGGCGGCGACACGTTGAGCCGGTTCGCCGGCTGGTGGCAGCTGCCGGTGCAGGTCATCCTGTTGTTTTTTGGTCTCGCCAATGCAGGCGTGCCGTTCTCAGGCGTCGGCCCCGCGACCTGGCTCGTCGCGTCAGCCCTCCTGGTCGGGAAGCCCATCGGGATCCTGCTGATGACCGCGGCCGCGGTGGGCGTGGGCCTGACGCGCCCCACGGGCCTCAGCTACATGGACGTGCTCGTGGTCGGGATGACGGCCGGCATCGGGTTCACCGTGGCCCTCTTCTTTGCGACGGCGGCCTTTCCGCCGGGCGATGCGCTCGATGCCGCCAAGATGGGTGCGCTCTTCAGTTTCGCGGCGGCCCCGCTGGCGATTGTCCTCGGGCGGATCGCCGGCTCCAGAGGTACAGACCAAGCCCCAGCCCGATCATGATGCCCGCCTGCGCGATGAGGTTCACCTCGTAGGTCAGCGTGTTCGAGCCCGGCGGTGGCACGAACGTCAGCGCGAGCGAGATGGCGGTCGCAGCGAAGCCGAGGCCCGCCAGCAGCTTCGGCGAATCTGGAAGCAGCCGCATTTGCGCGGCGAACAGGTACAGGTACGGGATGAAGTAGATGAGGATTGTCAGGTTCACCAGGATGTCGTACGCCTCCTGGATGGACGTCGATCGCCCCGCCACGCTGAAAAAAACGCTCGCGAGGAAGATCGCCGAGGCCGCCATCGACTGGACGATCAGCGCGACATAGGGCGTCCGGTAGCGCGGATGCAGGCGGGCGAAGATCCGGGGCATCGCGGAGTCCACGCCCGCGGCGAATGGCACGCGCGCGGCCCCGGCCGTCCACGAGGCGGTCCCGGCCAGCGCGTTGAGCGCGAGCAGCCCTCCCGTCAGCGCACCCAGCCCCGTGAGGCCGACCCGCCCCCCCACGAGCTGCACCGCGTCCGTGATTCCGCTCAGCTCCTTCAACTCCGAAACCGGGACCGCGACGAGAACCGACGCCGATCCCGCGATGTAGATCACGGTGGTCGCCGCGCCGGCGATGAAGATGCCGCGCGGGATCGTCCGCTCCGGATCGCGGATCTCCTGACCGATGAGCGACGTGATCTCGAACCCGGAGAACGCGAAACACATGGCCGACCAGAGCCCGATCGTGTCCAGCAGCGCGCCGCGCGGCGCCATCGTCTCCGCCGTGAACGCCGTGGCCGAGCCGAA
>JANOJK010000666.1:0-3425 GCA_031408165.1 Acidobacteriota bacterium
GCAGCGGAGGCGGGGGTCACAACGCTCGTGCTGTCGCACTTCGTGCCATCGGAAAATCCGCCGATCTCCGACGAGCAGTGGCTCGCGGGCGCACGCGTGCATTTCTCCGGGCGGATCGTCGTCGGGCGAGACTTGATGGAAGTGTAGGTGCCGCGAACACGGCAGGAAGGCCAGTAAGTTCACGAAGATCACAAAGGCCTTCGTGGCCTTCGTGATCTCGTGACTTTTGTGTTAATCCGTGGCGCCGTTCACGGACCTGTCAAGGTGCCGCTTTAGAAGGCGAACCGTCCGCCGAAGCGGATGCTGCGCTGGCCACCCGTCGTGCCGGTGATCTGGCCGAACGTGTTGCCGGCGGCGGTGCTGAAGCCGGTGTTGGGGTTGCCCCAGCGCACCGAGTTGGTCACGTTGAACGCATCCACGCGGAACTCCGCGTAGCGCGCGGCGCCCATCTGGAAACGCTTGAACAGCGCGCCGTCGAGCTGCCAGAAGCCCGGACCCTCGGGACCTGCGTTGCGGGTGGTGTTGCCCTGCGTGCCGGCGGCGGGTTGCGCATACGCGGCACGATCGAAATAGAAGAGGCCCGGTCCGAGGTTGCCCAGGATACTTTCGGTCCCAATCCGGTCCGCGTACGCGGTGTTCCCGGGCGTATTGAGCAGCGTGCCATTCGCCGTGACGCTGAGAGGCGAGCCCGACTGCGCGACAAACAGCGTGCTGATCTGCCATCCGCCGATGATCTTGCTCGCCAATCCGCTCGGCAGCCAGCGGCGTCCGGGACCAATCGGCAGATCGTAGATGGTGGTCAGCACGTAGTTGTGCGTGCGATCGAAGCCCGCACGCCCCCAGCTCGTCGAGAAATCGATCGGCGTGTTGATTCCGGTGTTTTCGTCGACGTAGTTCGTGGCTCGGCTGAGCGTGTACGAGTTGGTGATCATGAGCCCGCGGCGGAACCGTCGATCGATCTTCGTCTGCAACCCGTGGTACCGGGTCTTGCCGAGATTCGTGCGCTCGCGCGATGTCCCGGTACGGTTGAACTGGGCGAACTGCGGCCGGCCGGCGTTGCCGGCGTTGTAGACCATCCCCGCGTTCCGATCGAGGTCCATCACGAGGTCGACGCCGCGGTTGCCGACGTAGGCGATGTCGGCCGACAGCAGGAACGGGAGCTGCCGCTGGTAGGCGACGTTCCAGGACTGCAGCGTTCCCTCCTTCAGACCCGTCGGGATCACGTCGAACGTCGAGTTCTGCAGCCCCGTTCCCGCGACCGTGATGAGGCCGGTATCGGGGATCGCCAGCAGCGTCGGCGTCGGGAAGCCGGCGGCCATCGATCCCTGCGCCTGGAATCCGTTCGCGGATGTGCCGTTGTAGTTCTGCTTCACCGGATAGTTGAAGGCATAGCGGTTATCCGGGAACGGAATCGTGCTCGCGCCGAAGCCCGCACGCACGACCGACTGCTCGTCGATGCGCCACGAGATGCCGGTGCGCGGCGAGAAGTGCTTGAAGTTCTTCTTCACGTTCAACGCGTTGTCGAAGGCGCCGAAGCCGGCGACCTGGATCAGATGGGTCGCGGGGTCGTAGGTCGCAAGCGCGCCCTTCCCGGCGATCCCCTGGAGCGGTGAGTAGTACTCCCAGCGGAGCCCGAGGTCGGCGGTGATGTTCGACCGGATCTGCCATTTGTCGTGCACGAACCCGGCGACGCCGATATGTTTCGTGCCCGGCTCGTCGAACACCTTCAGATCGCGCTGCACGGTCCCCGGCCAGTCGAGCAGGAACGCGGCAAAGGCGTTGGCCTGACCCGTCGTCGACGCCGATTCGGCCGGATTGGCCGTCCCGTTCGCCGAGAAGCCGAAGTTGCCGCGCGAGCCGCCGGCGTCCTGCGTCTGCAGCAACATGTCGGTGTTATGGCGGAACTCGCCGCCGAACTTCAGCGTGTGCTTCGTCATCAGCCGGGTGATCGTGCCGGCGACGTTATAGGTCTTCTCCCAGCGGTCCCAGGGCTGGCTGCCTGAGAAGCCGAGGACCGGCCCGGAATAGCCGCCGATGTTAATCTGAGAGATGCCGCTTGTGAAGTCATCGAGGTTCGCGCCCGGGATGCCGATGTCTGTGCTGGTCGTCAGGCCCTGCCCCGTCGTCGACGTCACATTGCGGTAGTAGTTCAGGCCGCCGCGGATGTCCATGACGGTCTTGGCGCTGAACACGCGCGTCCAGGTGGCCGCGGTGCTCGAGCTGTTGTTGGTCCCCACACCCGCGAACCCGCCGTTGGCCGGCCCGCCGTACTGGCCGTACAGGCCCGGATCGAACACGACTGGGCGCATGAAGCTGAAGCGATACGACATCTGATCGCGCTGATTCAGCGTGTGGTTCACCTTCACGTCGAACCCGTCGGTCGTCTTTTCGCGGACCTGCGCCTGTGTGTAGTTGTTCTGGCCGTACACGGCGTTTGGAATGTTCGGCAGCGGAATGAACCCGATCAGCTTCTGAGCAATCGGGCTGATGCGGTTGGGCGGAATGACGTTGCCCGCAAAGGCCGTGCGCCCGGTGGCGTTAATCGCGCCCGTGAGCGGATCGTAGATACCGTTGGTCACTTCGGTGAAATTGCCGCTGCGCTGGAGGACGGTCGGCACCGTGGCACGGACGATGTAGCCGTTGTTGTCGACCGTGCGCTGGTAGTCGCCGAAGAAGAACAGCTTGTTGCGGACGATCGGTCCGCCCAGCGTGAACCCGGTGTTGAGGAACTTCGTCGGCGCCTTCTGATGAGTGAAGTAGTCGCCCGCGTTGGTCTTTTCGTTGTTGTAGAAGGTGAAGACGCTGCCCTTGTAGTTGTTGGTGCCCGACTTGAGCGTCACGTTCGTGATCGCGCCGCCCGACCGTCCGAACTCCGCGTCGTAATTGCTCGTCGTCACGCTGACCGTCTCGAGTGCGTCGGCGGCGGGGATGATGACCTGCAGCAGACCGGTCTTGTGGTTGTCGTCGAGGCCTTCGATGAGCGTGTTGCTCGCCATCCCGGCCTGCCCGTTGACCTCGAAGCGCAGCGAGTCCTGCGAGTTGAAGAACTGGGAATGCTCGCGGTGGGGCCGCGACGAGCCGGGTACCGTGATCAGGAGGCTCTGGAAGTTGCGGTTGAACGTGAGGGGCATGTCCGTGATCATCTTGGTTTCGATGATGCGGCCCGTATCGGTCCGATCCGTCTGAAGGACGGGCGTTTCCGCGGAGACCGTCACGGCCTCGGTCATCGCGCCGACCTCCAGGACCATGTCCACACGGACCGTGGTGTTGACATCCACTTTGATGTTCTGATTGACGACGCGCTTGAAGCCCTGGAGCTCGGCGCTCACGGCGTAGCGGCCGTTCACCAGGCTCGCAAAGATGAAGTGCCCCGCCTCGTTGGTCACGGCGGTGCGGGTGACGTTGGTTTCAACCTCGGTGGCGGT
>JANOJK010000715.1:0-3285 GCA_031408165.1 Acidobacteriota bacterium
TTGTACCCGTCCTTCGAGAGATGCCAGACGAGGTAGACCGGCAGCACCGTGTAAGTCCAGATCAGGAGCGGCACCGCCGCGCGGCTGAAGAGGAACGGGGTGAAGTACATGAGGTACCACGGGTAGACGACCGGGGCCGCCGCCAGCGACACCGCCATCGGCCATCCCCAGGCCGCCGGATCGTCCGGAGTTCTCTTGTACCGCATCCAGACCGCGACCCCGATCCCCGCCAGCACCGCGAAAGCCGCGGCCCCCTGCGGTGTCACCCACGGGATCAGCGCCCTGAACACTGGCCCGTTGAAGCGAATGGCCGCCACCACGTTCGGAATGGCACCGAGCGGCATGACGCCGGCCGATCGGAATGGGAAGTAAAGAACGGCGAGGACCAGCGCGGCGACCGCGGCGTCGCGCACGCGGATCCGCTTCCAGAAGATCGGCACCAGCACGATCGGCAGCAGCTTCGACGCCACCGCGAGGACAAACGCGACCGCCGCGCGCATGCCGCGCCCCGTGCTCAGCATCCACGCCGACACGGCAATCCACAAGGCCCCGAGCGAATCGAGGTGGCCGCTGTGCGCAATCTCGAGGATCACGAGCGGATTCCAGGCATAGACGAGCGCCAGCCACGGGGATCGCCGCGTCGACCGCAGCCACGCGACCAGGACGGCGATGGTCAGCAGATCGCAGCCGATGAACGCGAGCTTCATCGCGCGGGGCGCCTCGGAAACCGTGACGACGAGACGAAAGAACAGCTGCGCCCCCGCCGGATAGGGCGTCTGCGCGTGGCGGCTCGGCATCAGGCGCGTGAGGTCGGTGTGCGTCGCAGCGACCGCCGGGTCCGACGGGATCACTCGGAACGGGTTATAGCCGAGCCGCTGCAGCCGGCCGTCGTACACATACCGGACCATGTCGTTGTCATACCCGATGGGGGACATGGCCAGCGGCACGCGGAAGGCGACCGCGAGCAGCAGCGCGCCGACGAGGAGGCGCGGCAGCCGGCCGGCGGGCTCTCCCACGGGGGTGAAGCCGCCGCCTGCGAAAAGCTCGCGAACAAGAAGCCCATAGACGACGTAGGGGACCGCCGCCAGCGCGAAGAAGAGCGGCGAACCGAGCGTGGCTTGGGTAACGGCAATGGCAATGAAGGCGGCGAGCGTGGCGGCGCCGCCGCCGCGGATCAACACGCGCAACGAGGTGTCCACATGGTCGGGCAGAATCCATTTTGCCACGGACGCGGCTGGCAGCCGAATTGCTGTACCGTCTGTTGAATGTTCTGGAAGGTCGCGCGGACGGTCACGGGACTGCTCCTCGTCATCGCATCGGCAGGCACGACGTTCGCCCAGGCCCCGACACCCGCCCCCGCGGCTCCCCCTGCGGAGCCGACGACCCTGCTCGATCGCCTGAAGGAGCCCGACCAGGGCGGCGGCCTGCACTTCACGAAGCATCTGGCGATCGTCTTCGGCGGGATCAAGGCGGGCTCAGGGATCGCCCTCGGCCCGGCGCTCAGCCACAAGTTCGCGGATGGCGCGTACGCCCAGATCAAGGCCGTCTACTCCGTGAAAAATTTCAGCGTGGTGCAGGCTCGCTACGACTCGCGCAAGTTCTGGCGTGACCGCGCCGCCGTCACCAGTCGCCTGCGCTGGCAGAATGCGCCGAATCTCGGGCTCTTCCGCCTCGGCCCCGACGCGCCCGATCTGACGGTCGATTACGGCGAGCGCAAGACCGAGGGCAGCGCCCGGCTGCGGCTGCAACTCACTCCGGCCTTCCGCCTCGGATCCGGCTTCGGCGTCGAGAAGTACCACACGACCGGCGGCCGAATCGACCTGGCCGGCGCCGGGAACCTTCCATCAGTATCGGCGCCGCCGGGCCTGGGTTCCAAACCGTGGTTCGCGCATTCGTTTGTCTCGGCCGCCGTGGACTCCCGCACGTCCCCTGACTACAGCCGGAGCGGCCGACTGCTCGAAGGGACGGTTCACCACTTCCACGATCTGCACGACGGGCAGGACGCCTTCGGGCGCTTCGAGGGAACGGCGCAGCAGCTGATTCCGACGCATGGCGGGAAGGGCGTCATCGAGCTCGCCGCGCAGACATGGCTCTCGCTGTCGAGCGGAGACCGCTCGGTGCCGTTCTTCCTGATGCCCACGCTGGGGGGATCGAATTACCTGCGCGCGTATCCGTCGTACCGCTTCCGCGATCGGCACGCGCTGTTCCTCAAGGGGGAGTATCGCTGGGCAGTCCACAAGATGGTGGACGTGGCGGGCATGGTGGAGGCCGGCAGGGTGGCGCCGACCGTCAAGGGCCTCCGTTCGAGCGACATGGCGGAGTCGGTCGGGGCCGGCCTCCGTGTTCACACGAAGACGTCAAACGTCGTGGATCTCGATGTTGTCCACGGCCGCGACGGGTTCAAGTTCACCATCGGCTTCAATACCGGCGGATCGTAGTCAGGGGCCGGGTCGCGTTGTCACGTGCGATTCGCGGTCGTCGCGCCTTGCAGCGCGCGCGCATCGCCGGCCTCGGGGTTCGAGCCCCCCGCGAGACCTCGCGCCACCATCAACTCGGCGTTGAGCAGCGCCGCGCCCGCGGCGCCACGGACGACGTTGTGCCCCATCGCCACGAGCTTGTAGCCGAGAATCGGGCAGCGGCGCACGCGGCCGCAATGCACCGGCATGCCGCCGCCGAACGCCACGTCGAGGCGCGGCTGCGGGCGGTCCTGCGCGGTGTGGAGGACGATGGGGTTCGTCGGCGCGGTCGGCAGGCCCCGCTGCTGCGGTTCCCCCGAGAACGAGGCCAGGGCGGCCGCCACTTCTTCGATTGAAGGCCTGGTGTCGAGGTCGATCGACATCACGACCGTGTGCCCATCCGGCACCGGCACGCGATTGACCTGCGCGCTCACGACGAAATCCGCGTGGTGGATGGCCCCCCTCTCGTAGCGGCCGAGCAGCTTGAGCGTCTCGGTTTCGATCTTTTCTTCCTCGCCGCCGCCGATGAACGGGATGACGTTGCCGAGCGCGTCAAGGGAGGCCACGCCCGGGTAGCCGGCGCCAGACAGCGCCTGCAGCGTGGTGACCAGCACTCGCTTCGGCTGAAACTGCCGCAGCGCGCCGAGCACCATCGCAACGACGACAGTGGAGCAGTTCGGGTTCGTCACCAAGCTGCCGGTCCAGCCGCGCGCCGCGCGCTGGGCCTCGAGCAGCGACAGGTGATCGGGATTGACCTCGGGAATCAGCAGCGGCACCAGCGGATCCATCCGGTGGTTGCGCGCGTTGCTCACGACATGGCGTCCGCTGG
>JANOJK010001002.1:0-2955 GCA_031408165.1 Acidobacteriota bacterium
GGCAGGCTTGCGGTGACCGTGACGGTCTCCGTGGCCCGGGGATCGAGCCTGAAATCGACGACGCCGGTGTCGTTCAAGCCGACCGCGATGCCGGTGCGGGTGACGGTCCCGAAGCCGGACAGCCCGGCGGTGACGCGGTAGCGGCCGATCTGGAGGAAGGGGGCGCTGTAGAACCCCTGGTCGTTGGTGACGAGGGTGCGTTCGGCACCCGTATCGACGTGCGTGATGGTCACGCTGACCCCGGGCAGCACCCCGCCGCTCGTGTCGGTGATGGTGCCCTGGAGGGTTCCGGTCACGGTTTGCCCCCATCCGGCGGCAGGAAGGGCGAGCGCCAGCAGCAGCCAGGCGAGCCGGAACGTGGCGGTTCGGATGTGGAGTCTCATGGACACCTGGGTGGCAGTAAAACCCGAAACGTTAGTGCCGCTGTCGGCCTAATGTCAATCGTGTAAACGTGTTACATTGATGTGTTCAAGATGCGATCAGGGCGGATCATGCCGTGGCTGCGGCGCGGAGTACTGGCGCTGGGGGTCCTGTGCGGAGTGTGGAACGCGCGGGGTCCGGGCCTGTCCGGGGCCGGAGTCGAGCCCCCCGAGGTTCGCGCGCTGTGGGTGACGCGTGCGTCGCTCACGTCGCCCGCCAGTATCGCGGCGCTCGTGCAGACCGCGCACACCCAGGGCTTCACCACGCTGCTCGTGCAGGTGCGCGGGCGCGCCGACGCCTCCTACACGAGCGATCTCGAGCCGCGCGCGGCGGATCTCGCGCGGCAGCCGGCGTCGTTCGATCCCCTTGCGACCGTGCTGGCGGACGCGAAGAGGCACGGCATCCGCGTGCACGCGTGGGTGAGCCTCAACCTGGTGTCGAGCGCCGTGGAACTGCCCGCGGCGCCGGACCATCTCGTTTACCGCCACCCGGAATGGCTGATGGTCCCGCGCCCCATTGCTCAGGAGCTGGCGCGCCTCGATCCGGGCAACCCCGCGTACGTAGGCAAGATCGCGCGGTGGACGCGCGGGCAGCTCGAGACGGTGGAAGGGCTGTATGCCTCGCCGCTGCAGCCGGAGGCGGCGGCGTACACCGAGGGCGTCATCGCGGACATCGCGCGGCGGTACGATCTCGACGGCGTCCACCTCGATTACGCGCGCTATCCGAACCTGCAGTTCGATTACAGCCGCTTTGCTATCGCGGCGTTCCGGTCGGAGCTGCGGCCCCGGCTCGCGCCCGCCGTCCGCCGTGCGCTCGACGCCGAGGCGGAAGATGACCTGTTCGCGTATCCCGATCGGCTCCCGGACGAGTGGAAGGCGTTCCGCCGCACGCGCCTCACGGCGCTCGTCGCCCGCATCCGGCAGAGGGTGCATGCCGCACGGCCCGACGCCCTCATCACGTCCGCCGTCTTCCCCGATGCGCAGGACGCGTTCGACGAGCGACTGCAGGACTGGCGCGGATGGCTCGCCGCGCGCCTCGTCGACGCCGTCGCGCCGATGGCCTACACGCAGGAGCCGGCGCGCTTCGCGGAACAGATCGCCGCCGCCCGCGACATCGCCGGCGGCCGCGTCGTCTGGGCGGGCATCGGCGCCTACCGGCTGACGCCCGCGCAGACGGTCGAGAACATCCAGGCCGCGCGGAAGCTCGGCGCCGCCGGGTTCGTCCTTTTTTCGTACGACAGCCTCACCGGCCCGACGCGACCGGCACCCGACTACCTGGCGACGGTGAGCCGCGCCGCGTTCGGGCGGACGAGCGCGACGGCCGGCAGCGCAAAGTGAGCTGGCCCTCGCTACCGAGCATCCAACAGAGAGACACGACGGCCGGCAGCGGAAAGTGACTGGCCCTCGCTACGAAACATCCAACACAGAGACACTGAGCTCACAGAGACGCACAAAGATAACCACGCAACTGTTCTCCGTGCCGATGAATTCCGTGTCCTCCACGATCGAGCGGGCGATCGCCTCGAAAGCGTTCCCTGCGGCGACGATAGAAATCGGACGCCGCGATCGGGTCCTGTGGAATGCGGCGTTCGGCCGGCTCACCTATTCGCCTGACGCGGCATTGACGGCTCCCGACACGCTCTTCGATCTCGCCTCCCTCACCAAGGTCATCGCGACGACGACCCTCGTCATGCGCGCGGTCGATGCCGGGGCGATCGCGCTGGACGATCGCGTCGCGGATCGGCTGGGGGACTGGCGGGGCGCGGATCGCGACCGCGTCACGATCGCCGACCTCCTCGAACACGCCTCCGGCCTGACCGCCTACCTGCCCTTCTTCCGCGATCATCACGGGCGCGCGGAGTTCGAACGCGCGATCTGCACGCTGCCGCTCGAGTACGCGCCCCGCACGCAGTCGATCTACAGCGACCTCGGGTTCATGCTGCTGGCATTCATCCTGGAGGATGTCAACGGAACCGGACTCGCTGAGGCGTTCCGCGGATTGCGACTGCAGGGCGAAGGAGCTCCGGACTTCCGCCTGAAGGGGGACGCGAACGCGGCCGCCAGGGAGCGCTGCGCCCCGACGGAGCTCGATCTGTGGCGCGGGCGGCTGCTGCAGGGGGAAGTGCACGACGAGAACACGTGGGAGCTCGGCGGCGCCGCGGGTCACGCGGGGCTGTTCGGCACCGCCGCCGGCGTGGGCGCGTTCGCGCGGCTCGTGCTCGAGGGATTCAACGGGGGCGGCGCGCTTGCGGCGACGGACACGCTGGCGCGGTTCGCGCGGATCTCAACCGTGCCGGGCAGTTCGCGCGCGCTGGGGTGGGACACGATGCTGCCCACCTCCTCCTGCGGCACACGCCTCTCGCCACGCGCAATCGGCCACACGGGGTTCACCGGCACGTCGCTGTGGATCGACCCCGCGCAGGATCTCTACGTCGTCTTTCTCACGAACCGGGTGCATCCGACGCGCGACAACAACCAGATTCAGAAGGTCCGCCGCGCGGTGCATGACGCGGTGGTGGACGATTGGCAGTAGACA
>JANOJK010000767.1:0-1668 GCA_031408165.1 Acidobacteriota bacterium
TCCAGAGCGGCCCGATGGCGGTCACGTACACGACGCTGGAGTTGCGCGGGTCGATGATGATGTTCTGGATGTGCTCGGAGTTCTCGAGTCCCATGCGCTTCCAGGTCTTGCCGGCGTCCAGCGATTTGTAGATGCCATCGCCGAAGGCGACGCTGCGCTGGTTGTTGTTCTCGCCCGTTCCGAGCCACACGACGTTCGAGTCTTTCGGGTCGACCTTCACGGCTCCGAGCGAAAAGGCGCCGCCCTCGTCGAAGATTGGCGTGAACGTGTTGCCGCGGTTCTCGGTTTTGAAGAGTCCGCCCGAGGAGCTGGCGACATACCAGACGTTGGGGTTCTTCGGGTCGATATCGATGTCGGAGATGCGGCCCGTCGTGATGTCGGGGCCGATGCTGCGGAGTGGAAACCCTTTCAGGACGTCGGCGGTCACACCCGAGGGCGTTTGCGCGCCGAGCGCCGCGCAGGCGGCGGCGACGACAAGACTGAGCGGAAAAGTTCGGTTCATCGAGGCGTATTCTGCCACATCATCAACAGGCCGAGGCCGAGGGTGTGTAACCGAGCGACCGGGGTCTGACCCCGGAGGGTCAGGGCATGGGGTCAGACCCCTCGTCTGTGGGGGTGGGCATGGAGTACAGGGTGCTGGGGCGGACGGGGTTCTCCGTGTCCGCCGTGAGTTTCGGGGCGTGGGCGATCGGCGGATCCTGGGGGGCGGTGGACGATGAGGAGTCGATGCGGACGCTGCATGCCGCGGTCGATGCCGGCGTCAATTTCATCGACACGGCGGACGTCTACGGGGACGGCCGCAGCGAGCGCCTGGTGGCGCGCCTGCGCCGGGAGCGTCCGGGCGAAACGCTCTACGTGGCCACGAAAGCGGGCCGGCGCCTGCCGCAGCAGACCGTCGCAGGCTACTCGCGCGAGAACCTCGAGTCCTGGATCGATCGCAGCCTCCGCAACCTGGAAGTCGAGGCGCTCGACCTGCTGCAGCTGCACTGCCCGCCCTCCCCCGTCTTCGGGGATCCGGCGGTGTATAACGTGCTCGACGATCTGGTCCAGGCAGGCAAGCTGCGCCACTACGGCGTCAGCGTCGAACGCGCGGACGAAGCACTCGCGGCGATCGCGCATCCGGGCGTGAAGACGGTCCAGATCATCTTCAACATGTTCCGGCTGAAGCCTGCGGAGCGCGTCTTCCCCGAAGCCGTGGCGCGGCAGGTGGGCGTGCTCGCGCGTGTGCCGCTCGCGAGCGGGCTGCTCACGGGCAAGCTCTCGGCCGCGTCGCAGTTCGCGGACGACGACCACCGGAACTTCAATCGCCACGGCCAAGCCTTCGACAAGGGGGAGACGTTCTCGGGCGTACCCTTCGACGTCGGTCTGGCGGCGGTGGAGGCCCTGCGGCCGCTGGTCCCATCGGGGGCGAGCCTGGCGCAGCTCGCGCTTCGCTGGACGCTGATGTTCGATGCCATCACCTGCGCCATTCCGGGCGCCCGCACTCCGGAGCAGGCACGCTCGAACGCCGCGGCCGCCGATCTGCCGCCACTCGATCAGAAGACGATGGAGGCGGTGCGGCGCGTCTATGACAGGGACATTCGCGGGCACGTCCACCAGCAGTGGTAGCTTGCCGGTCACGACGATCTCTCGCGCAGGGCGAGGATAAGCAGAGGGCGGGGACCCTCT
>JANOJK010000822.1:0-2774 GCA_031408165.1 Acidobacteriota bacterium
GGCGGCGACGCCGGAGAAGCCCGGGCAGTACAGCGAGCAGAAGGTCACGCCGCCCCCGGTCATCCTGACGCCCGGCAGCGGAGCGCCCTCCGCGCCGGCGCCGGCGCCGCCGGCGCGAGACGCGGCCGCCGCGGCGCGGCCGCGCCCGATCGATCGACCGGGACCGGAACGGACGGCGAATACCGGACAGCTGGTCGTGAGGTCCACTCCCGCTCGCGCGGCCGTCACTGTGAACGGGAGATGGCGCGGCCGGACGCCGGTGACCCTCGACGGGTTGCCGTTCGGACGGTATGTCGTGCGCGTCGTGCAGGACGGGTTCCGCGTGGCCAGCGAGGACGTCACCTTGAGCGCCGGAGAGGCGTCGCGGACGATCGTCGCCCGGCTGGAGCCGAACGCCCGCGGCAGCGTGCCGCCTCGCACCGCGCCCCCTGGTCCCACGTCACCGGACGAGGCCGCTCGACCGGGCGCCACCGCTCGACCCGGCGCCGCGCAGGCCCCCGTCTCGTTCACCGGCTCGATCTACGTTGACTCGCGCCCCCGCGGCGCCACGGTGCTCATCGACGGCAAGAGCCTCGGGCAGACGCCGCTGATGGTGCCGGAAGTGCCCATCGGATCGCACGTCGTGCGGATCGAGATGGAGGGCAAGAAGCCCTGGACGTCGACGGCCCGGGTGGCTGCGGGAAGGATGGAGCGCGTCACCGGGTCGCTCGAGGATCAGCGATGAGCGCGGCGCGCTCCCGCGCCGAAAGGACCGTCGCCTGCGGCCGCGAGCGAAGGGAACAATGAAGGCGACGCTGGCACTCGAAAACGGCATCTGGTACGAAGGGGTCGCGGCGGGAGCTTCCGGTGAGACCGGCGGTGAAGTGGTGTTCAACACCAGCATGAGCGGCTACCAGGAAATCCTCACCGACCCGTCGTACGCCGGGCAGATCGTCACGATGACGGCGCCCGAGATGGGGAACTACGGCACCTCGGCGGAGGACAGCGAATCGCGCGGCACGCAGGTCGCCGGCTTCATCGTCCGCGAGGAGTCCCCCATCGCCAGCAACTGGCGATCGGACAGCACGCTTCGCGACTACCTGATCAGGAACGGGATCGTCGCAGTGTCGAACATCGACACGCGGGCGCTCGTGCGCGTGCTCCGTTCGTCCGGGGTGATGCGCGGCATCATCGCCACCGGCGAGGCCGATCCGCGCGAACTGGTGGATCGGGCGCGGGGCCTGCCGTCGATGGAAGGGTCCGACCTGGTGCTTGGCGTCACCTGCGAGCGCGCGTTCGACTGGGCGCCCGCCACACCGCTCGCCGACGACGAGTTCGCGCCGCCCGCGCAGCGCACGGCGCGCCGCAACCTGCGCATCGCGGCGTACGATTTCGGGATGAAATGGAACATCCTGCGCCGCTTCACGGCGTACGGCTGCGACGTCCGGGTGTTTCCGGCCACGGCTCCGGCCTCGGAGCTGATCGCCGCCGGGCCGGACGGCATCTTCCTGAGCAACGGCCCCGGCGACCCCGCCGTGCTGTCGTACGCGATCGCCAACGCGCGGCATCTGTTGGACGCCGACGTTCCGGTGTTCGGCATCTGCCTCGGCCACCAGGTACTCTCGCTCGCGATGGGTGGCGACACCTACAAGCTGAAGTTCGGCCATCGCGGCGGCAACCATCCGGTCAAGGACCTGGCCACCGGTAAAGTGGAGATCACCTCCCAGAATCACGGCTTCGCGGTGGACCCGGCATCGCTCCCCTCCGACGTCCGGGTGACGCACGTCAATCTGTATGACGGCACGGTCGAAGGGCTGCGCCACGAAACCAAGCCGGTCTTCTGCGTGCAGTACCACCCAGAAGCCGCGCCCGGCCCGCACGACGCGGACTACCTGTTCAGGCAATTCGTCGAAGAGATGGAAAAACGTGCTTGACCACGACGCGCCACGGCGTCAGTCACCAAGATCACAAAGATCACCAAGATCACAAAGATGTCCCGGTGATCTTCGTGGTCCTGGTGACCTTTGTGGTCTTGGTGACCTTGGTGAAGAGCGCGTGAGCCGTCGCTGAATCATGCCGAAACGCACTGATCTGAAACGCATCCTCGTCATCGGCTCCGGCCCGATCGTCATCGGGCAGGGGTGCGAGTTCGACTACTCCGGCACCCAGGCCTGCAAGGCGCTCAAGGCCGAAGGGCTCGACGTGATCCTCGTCAACAGCAACCCGGCGACGATCATGACGGACCCGGAGATTGCCGACCGGACCTACGTCGAGCCGCTGACCGCGGAGGTGCTCGAGGCGATCATCGCGCGCGAGAAGCCGGACGCCCTGCTCCCGACGGTCGGCGGGCAGACGGCGCTCAACCTCGCGGTGGAGCTCTGGGAAAAGGGCATCCTGCAGAAGCACGGCGTCGAGTTGATCGGCGCCTCGGTCGACGCCATCAAGGTCGCCGAGGATCGGCTGCTGTTCCGCGATGCCATGCGCGAGATCGGCATCGCCGTGCCCGACAGCCGCTACATCCGGTCGATGGAGGAAGGGTTCGCGGCGATCGATCCGATCGGCTTCCCGATCATCATCCGCCCCTCCTTCACCCTCGGCGGCGTGGGCGCCGGCATCGCCTACAACATCGAGGAGTTCCGCGACCTCGCGCAGCGCGGCCTCAGCCTCAGCCCGGTCCACGAAGTGCTGCTCGAGGAGTCGGTCATCGGCTGGAAGGAATTCGAGCTCGAGGTCATGCGCGACCGCGCCGACAACTTCGTCGTCATCTGCTCGATCGAGAACATCGACCCGATGGG
>JANOJK010000845.1:0-4430 GCA_031408165.1 Acidobacteriota bacterium
TAGCCGACCGAGGCGATGAGCGGCGTCCGCGGCTCGCGGAGCTCGGCGCGCGCGTCCGGCTCGGCGTTCTGGCCCACGATCGCGCACCCGGCGGCGCGGCCCGCCTCCTGGAACGCGCGCGCCGCGCCGAGCGCGCTGGAATCGTTGGCCGCCCCCACGAGGATCCGCTGGGCGCGCGATTCGCGCAGGTGTTTCCGCACGCGCTCGAGCGCCGTCTTGAACTGTCCGTCCGCGTCGATGGACACGACCGGCCACGCGGCCGCGTCATGGACGACCTCGCGGATGCCCGCCAGCACCCCCCGGACGCGCGCCGCCGGCAGCGACCCCGCGCGTCCAATCTCGAGCAGCAGGATCTCGTCCACCTGGCCGGTCCAGTGTTGCCGCGCCCACCGCGCCAGGTGCCGCCCCGCGAGCAGTCCCGCCTCGTAGTTGTTCGCGCCGAAGTAGGTCGCGCCGGGATGCGGGATGTCGATCGCGATCATCGGGATGTTCGCCTCGTGGTACTTGGACGCAATCGCCGGCGCCACTGCTTCGTCGGTCTGGAACTCGATCACCAGGTCGACGCCGTCGCGGATGAGGAGCTCAGCGTTCTTCAGCGCGATCTTCGGCTGGTAGCGGTTGTCGACAACGACGAAATCGACCAGCTCGCGGGCGGCAGCGCGCTCGAGCCCCTCGAGGACCGCGCGGGCGAACGAGCTGTCCTGACCCTGGCCCGCATAGCCGATGCGGTACTTCTTCCGGCGCCTGACTTCGCACGTCAGCCGGTAGCGGTTGTTGTCCACCTTCTCGATGAACCCGCAGTGCCGGAGGGTGTAGAGCAGCCGGAAGCACATGCCCTTGCCGAAGCCCGTCCGCTCCGTCACGTCCCGGAGCCGCAGGTGCTCGCCCGGATCGTGAAAAGCCCACAGGATTTCCGAGGCATGAACGAGCGACTTGACGACGTAGAAGTCGTGCTTGTCGGCCATGACGGGGTTCTATATAGCACAACACGGGCGCCGACTCGACACTGGAAATCCCTCAGCGCTCGACCACCGACGTTATACATTGGCGAACAGACGCCCAACGCGGAAGAGCGCGCCCGGGGCCCGGCCCTGGTCGGGTACACCACCCTGATGCCGCCATGCCCTTCCTTGTGAGTTGAGCGGGCGCACCGCGGAACGTATGACGGCTGCCACTCCGGTGAACAGTCCTGATGGGAGGAACGCGATGGAACGGCTGAAGCGACTGACAGGGATCCTCTGCTTCGCGTGCGTGGCTTTCGCGGGGGCCGCCGTCGCACAGGAGTCGAGAGGGACGATCACCGGCACGGTCCACGACGCCACCAAGGGCGTCGTCCCCGGCGCCTCGGTAACGATCACGAACGTCGCGATGGGGACCAGCGTGCCGGTCGTGACCAACGAGGCCGGGGTCTTCCAGGCACCGTACCTGATTCCGGGCACGTACCGGATCGCCGTCGAGCTGACCGGATTCAAGAAATACGTCCGCGACGAGGTCGCGCTGCGCGTCGGCGACCGAATCGAGCTCGACGTCGTCCTCGAGATCGGGCGCTCCGAGGAGACGGTGAACGTGACCGCGAGCGCGCCCCTCCTCGAGACCTCGTCCGCGTCCATCGGGACCGTGGTGGATTCCCGCCGTGTGGCGGAGCTCCCGACGCCGCACGGTGATCCCTATGCGCTCATCGGCCTGGCCGGCGGGGTCTCCTACACGGGCTCGGCGCGCCTCGACCGGCCGTTCGAACCCACCCACATCGTCGGCTACGCGATGGACGGGACGCGCGGCAACCGGAGCGACCTGACGATTGACGGCGTCCCGAGCACGGCGACCGCCAACGCGGGTGAGGTCATCGCGTCCTATGTGCCGCCGCCCGACATCGTGCAGGAGTTCAAGGTCCAGACCGCGACCTTCGACGCCAGCTTCGGGAACACGGAAGGGGGGGTGACGAACCTGAGCATCAAGTCGGGGACCAACGCCCTTCACGGCACGGCGTACTACAACAAGACGCCCAGGGCGCTGTTCGCCAACGACTTCTTCGCGAACGCGAACAACATCCCGCTGAGCGACTTCAGCTACAACCGCTATGGCGGGACGGCGGGTGGCCCGGTGCTGCTGCCCGGCTACAACGGGCGCGGGAAGACGTTCTTCATGTACGGCTTCGAAGGGATCCACGAGGCCCGCCCGCGCAACAACGGCACGCCGACGGTCCCGACGGAGAAAATGCGGAACGGCGATTTCTCGGAACTGCTGGCGCTCGGGCCCCAGTACCAGATTTACAACCCGTTCACGCGCCGGGCGATCGGCGGCGGGCGCTTCCAGCAGGATCCGTTCCCCGGCAACATCATTCCGGCAGGCCTGATCAACCCGGTGGCGAAGGCCGCGCTCGAGTACATCGGCAAGCCGCGCACGGCGGGGAACGCCGACGGCACGAGCAATTTCCAGAATCCGTCGCTGCCCGAAACGATCAAGTACGCGACCAACACCGTCCGTGTCGATCACGTGCTGACCCCGAAACAGCGGATGTACGGACGCTTCAGCTGGTACGATCGCAACAGCAACTACAACAACTACTTCGGCAATCTCTCCACGGGGGAGTACTTCAAGTTCATCTCGCGCCAGGCGGCGTTCGACCACGTGGCGATCCTCACCCCGAGCACGGTGTTGAACGTGCGGTACGGCTACAACTGGTTCGTCCGCGGCACCGACACCAACCCGGCCAACCACGGGTTCGACCTCACGTCGCTCGGCTTTCCGTCCGCCTACAACGCCGCGATCGGCGACGATCTCCGGCGGTTCCCCCGGTTCGACATCGCCGGCTACCAGGGCACCGGGTTCGGCGGTGAGCTGCGCCCGAACGAGACGCAGTCGTTCATGGCGACACTCAACAAGAACATGGGCGTCCATTCGCTGAGGACCGGCATGGAAGTCCGGCGGTATCGCGAAACGTCGAGTTTCTTCGGCAACAACCAGACCGGCCAGTTCACGTTCGACTCGGCGTGGACGCGCGGCCCGCTGGACAACTCGCCATTCCCGGCCGGTTCGCTCGGCCAGTCGTTCGCCGCCTTCCTGCTCGGAGTGCCGACGTCGGGCACCGTGCTCCGCGCGGCGAGCTACGACGAAGCCTCGTCCACGTACGGGTTCTACCTGCAGGACGACTGGCGGCTCGGCGCGCGCACGACGGTCAACATGGGGCTGCGCTACGAGTACGAGACGCCGCTCGCCGAGGCGGACAACCGGAGCGTCCGCGGCTTCGACGCCGCGGCGGCCCAGTCCATCGAGGCGGCCGCGCGCGCCGCGCTCAATCCGGCCGCCACCGGCGTTGCGCTCGATCAGTTCCGTGTGAAGGGGGGCCTGAACTTCGCCGGCGTCAACGGACTGCCGTCCGGTCTCTACACGACGCCGAAGAACAACTGGATGCCCCGCGTCGGCACGACCTACAAGCTGAACGATCGGACCCTGCTGCGTGCCGGCTACGGCATCTTCTACGGGTTCCTCGGACAGCGCCGGGGTGATGTGCTCACGAGCGGCTTCAGCTCGACGACCAGCATGGTGACGACCCTCGACAACGGCCTGACGTTCCAGGAGACGCTGTCGAACCCCTTCAGGGGCGGGATCCAGGAGCCCGAGGGGTCCGCGCGCGGCGCCGAGACGTTCGTCGGACAGGCCGTCACCTTCTTCGATCCGAACCCGAAATCGCCGCGCATGCAGCGCTGGCAGGTGGGCGTCCAGCGCGAGCTGCCCGGGCGCTGGCTGGCGGAGGCGTCCTATGTGGGCAACCGCGGCTCGCAGCTGCAGACCAGCCGGAACCTGAACGCCACGCCGCTCAGGTTCCTCAGCACCAGCCCGGTGCGCGACGCGGCGACCATCGATTTCCTGAGCGCCGCCGTCCCGAATCCGTTCTTCAACCTGCTGCCCGCGACCGGCATCACCGCGCTGCGCGGTTCCACGATCGCGCGCGAACGGCTGTTGCGGCCGTATCCGCAGTTCGATTCGGTGAACACGACCACCAACGAAGGCCGGTCGTCGTACCACGCGCTCCAGGCGGGCCTGCAGCGTCGGATGTCCTCGGGCTATACCGTCGGCGTGAACTACACGTTGTCGCGGTTCACGGAAGCCACGGAGTTCCTGAATCCGGCCGATCCGGCGCCCTGGGAGGGAGTCTCGAGCCAGGACGCGCCGCACCGCATCTCCGTCAGCGGCATCTGGGAGCTCCCCTTTGGCCGGCAGCGGCGCTTCGGCGCCAGCGCCGGGCCGGTGGTTAATGCGCTCATCGGCGGGTGGCAGCTCAATGGGATCTACACCTACCAGACCGGCTTCCCCGTCGGCTTCGGGAACATCATCTTCACGGGCAACCTGGACGACATCGCGCTGCCCGCCGGGGAGCGCACCGTTCAGCGCTGGTTCAACACCGACGCGGGATTCAACAAGATCACCGC
>JANOJK010000874.1:0-3604 GCA_031408165.1 Acidobacteriota bacterium
TACAGAGTCCGCTTGGTTTTGGGCCGGCCGCCCCGACCGGTCAGTAGCCGGACTCGCAGTTTGCTCCAGTAGCCCGATCGCCGCGTCGAGCGCCGCCGGACTCAGGTGCATGTAGCGCTGGGTCCTCGTGAGATCCGCATGCCCCGGCGAGCTCCTGGATTGCCTTCGGCGGCGCACCTCGCATCGAGGGGTGCGAGCAGAACGTGTGACGCAGGATCTGCACCCCACGCCTGACGTTCGCCCGCCGCGCCGCCAGGATCATCCGGTTCTGAACGATCTGCCGCGTGAACGGCGTGCGATCGTCCTGGCAGAGCACCCGTTTGCTCCTCAGGTGCCGATGCTCGGCGGGCGCCGCGGTGAGCCGTACCTGGGGGACCATGGGTCACGCGAATCGCGACCCATTCAGTAAATGCGCTGCTGTTATTCAGGGCCCCTTGAACAAGAGCCGGTCTACTCGAGTCGACTGGCGCGGCCACTTTCGCAGGACGTCAGAGCCCGTCGAGGGAATAGCTTGTACTCCGCCCGCCCGCCGGATTGCGTATCAACACACCGCGATCCACGAGTTGCTGGATGTCTCGCAGCGCCGTATCCTGCGAGCTCTTCGTCAGCGCCGCCCACTTCGACGTCGTCAGCTTGCCTTCGACGCCATCGAGCAGTCGATTGATCACCAGCCGCTGACGATCGTTCAGCGGCGGGTCGCGCAGCTTCTCCCAGTAGTGCGCCCTGGCGGTCACGCCCGACAACGCGCCGTGAGCACCCTCAATCGCCTTCGTGAGGTAGGCGAGAAACCACTCCATCCACGGAGTGATGTCCATCGACCCCTGTTGGGTCTGCTCGAGGATGCGATAGTAGTCGTTGCGCTGCTGCCGGATCTGCGCCGACATGCTGTAGAACCGCTGCGTGCTCTCCTCAGAGCGCGCCAAGGTCATGTCGGCGATAGCTCGCGCGATCCGGCCGTTGCCATCGTCGAACGGGTGAATCGTCACAAACCACAGGTGCGCCTGTGCGGCTCTCAGCACCGGTTCGGTTGTCGCGTCGCTGTTGAACCACTCGAGGAAGCGACGCATCTCTTCCTCCAGCCGTGCTGCGGCCGGCGCTTCGAAATGCACCCGCTCGCGTCCCACCGGACCGGACACGACCTGCATCGGCGCCGTGCGGTCATCTCGCCACGCGCCGACCGTGATCGGGTGCATCCCGCTGCGTGCGGTCGGGAAGAGCGCCGCATGCCACCCAAACAGCCGGTCATTGGTCAGGGGCTGGTCGTACCGCTGCGTGGCATCCAGCATCATTTCCACCACACCTTCGACAATGCGGTCGGCGGGCTGCAAGCCGCCGATGTCCATTCCGAGGCGGCGCGCGACCGACGAACGAACCTGGTCGGCGTCTAGTGTTTCCCCTTCAATCTCGCTGCTCTTCAGGACGTCGTCCGTGAGCGTCCGAAGAACGGCCTCCTCCTTGACCTTGAAGCCGAGCGCCTCCATCTGCCCAAGCAGGCGGCCTTGCTTGTGCCGGGCGCTCGCCAGCGGCACGGCCACCGCCTCGTGATTCCAGCTGAACTGTGGCCAACTTGGAAGCTCATGGATATAAACAGTCATTCACCGCAACTCTAGCGGCGATTATAGCAGTAGTTTCACCGCACCAGCAGCTTTAGCCGCATTATTTGCGGTGATTAGGAGACTCATTCTCCGCACGCAAGTCGCCGTCGGCGCGGGGCGGTGGTGCTCTCACGTCCGCCTTCGAGGCAGTCATGAATCGGGGCACCGTCTGTGGGGAGCCCTCACGCAGTTCGCGTAAGACTTTAGGCCCTGAGCCGCGCGTCCAAACGAAGTTCACACAACAGAGCTGATGGCTGGGCCATTGGAGGTGCTTTCAAGCAACTCTTCCACAAAAGAGCCGGCTCGGCGGCAGGACGCGAGCCAGTCTCAGTGACGGAGTGCCGCAAGGATGCGAATGCAGCGGGCGTGAGCCCGAGCGATGCCCTCGTCGATGTGATGGTCTGGGGGCTGGCTCGGCGCGGTGTGAATGCTCGGTCTTCGGAACCGTCACCATCGCGCGAGGCATCGCCACATCAGTGACGAGCTCTTCGCGCATCGTCTGCACCGGGCCGAGTCTGTGGCGATCCCACGTCAGGACCAATGTCGGAGTGACCGCGCGGCTTCCACCATGTGAACCAGGTGTGTCCGCGCGCCTTCCCCCGACGGTTCATGATGAAGAACGGAACCCACAGCGCGATGCAGAGCACGAGCGCAATCGCCAGGGCAGTCGAGATCTCCATTGCTCAGCTCCTCCAGTGCTATCGATTGGAGATGCAAGCCGCGGTCCTGGCCAGGAGGTGACAACAAGCATTACACTGCTGCCTTTCCTCGACGAGACAGGGCTCGAACTAAGGAGATGGCGCCATGAGCGAAAAGGACATTCAGAAGGACGATCTCGTTGGCAAGACCCAGGCGATCCGGGACCACGACCACGACATGATCCACGACCTGAGCAAGCGTCTGGACGCCGTGTGGCGGTACGACCAATACATCGAGAACGCCGACAAGTTCCCGGAACTCCAGCGGTTCTGGCAGGAGAGCAAGCAGACCGAAATCCAGACCATCGAGCGGTTGAAGGAACTCATTCGCGAACACGTCCGCAAGGACAATTTCTGAGCCGTTGGGTCAGGAACCAGGGCGCTGCACCTACGGCTGCGCAAAGCGGCGGCCGCAGGTGAGCCGTGGTCGTCAAGACCGCAAGTGCCATCCCGGCCGCCGGATGACCGTCGGCCCATCTCGGCCTTCGGAGAGGAGAGCAGGACCATGAACAACTCTCGACGCGCGTTCCTGACATCCACCTTCGCTGCCGCGACCGCCGTGTCCACTGCCGGCCTTCGTGCCGCCGCGGCACCGGCCGGACGCGAGTACTACGACTTGCGCGCCTACCGCCTGAGGCCTGGAGCGGCGACCTCCGTGCTCGACGGGTACTTCGAGAAGGCGTTCCTGCCCGCGCTCGACCGCCGCGGCATCAAGTCAGTTGGGGTGTTCACCGAACTCGAGGTCAACAAGGCCGACCAGACGAGCGTGGCGAAGCCCGATACGCCGGTCTGGGTCCTGATCCCGCACGCGACACTCGACTCGTTCGTGACGGTGAGTGCGGAGCTCAATAGCGATCCGGCCGTGCAGAAGGCCGGTGCCGAGTACCTCCAGGCTCCGAAGGCCGCCCCGGCGTACGACCGCATCGACAGTTGGCTGCTGCTGGCCTTCAAGGGCCATCCCGCGATGACACTGCCTGACTTCTCGAGGAAGCGTGTGCCGACGCGCGTGTTCGAGATGCGCGACTACGAGAGCCACAGCGAGTCGAAGGCACTCGCCAAGATGGCGATGTTCGACGAGGGCGAGGCTGAGATCATGCGCGACCTTGGCATGGCGCCCGTCTTCTTCGGACAGGCCCTCGCCGGCCCCAATCTGCCACACCTGCGCTACATCACGTCGGGCCCGGATCTCGCCACGCACCTCAACGCCTGGAAGAAGTTCGGCCCCGACCCGCGGTGGATGAAGATGAGGGATCTGCCGCAGTACGCCGACTCGACGTCGAAGAATACGGCGCGGTTCCTTGCGCCACGGCC
>JANOJK010000877.1:0-3605 GCA_031408165.1 Acidobacteriota bacterium
GCAGCATGTCGGCTACATCGTTTGGTACGACGCCAACGACGGAAAACGGCTGTTCGTCGATGTGAATTGATCGCCCGACGATTGTGGGCTCCGCGGCAAAGTACCTCCGCCACACGCCCTCGGTGAGAAGAACAACGCCTGCGGCGCCTGATTCGAAATCCGTCCGGCCGAAGGCCCGCCCGATTGTTGGCACGACTCCAAGAACCTCGAGCGTGTGCGGCCATACGAACATGCGAGAAACGGCGCGGGGCCGATCAGCACCCCACATGAGTGCAATCCGAGGGATGTCCACAGCCGCGAGCGCGCTGAAGGTTCGTTGCTGCTGTACGAGATCGCGGAAATCGGGATGGGACAGTCGGCGGCTGTTTGGATCGGCGGGGTCGTCATCATTGGAATAGCGCCCGGTATGTTCGATGACGACGAGATTTTCAGGGTCGGCGAAGGGACTCTCAGGGGCCAGGACCTCGTATAGCTTGGTAAAGACGGCGAGATTGGCGCCCACGCTGAGCCCGATCGCAAGGGTCAGACTCGCGACAGCTCCGCGGGCCTGGCGCAACTGGCGACAGGCGAGAACGAATTCACGCGCGAATTCACCCATCGCAGGGATCCGGGCACCGCATGAGCATCACTGCTCAGCTCCGCCCTTCCCGACCTGCTGGTACCCCTCCGGCAGTTGAAATGTACCTGGAGGCACTTGCGATAGACGGCGGATGGACTGCGTTGTGGACACGAGCTCGAACCCAGGGAACAGGGACAGCTTCACTGCCGAGTGAAGCGCAAGCGGACACGCGTCCTGGTACTGCGCGAATCGCGGGTCACCGCTGCCAACCAAACGCTGCGCCATGTCAATCATCTTGGCCATAGCAGCAGGTACTCTGAGGCTGCTGGTGCACCAGTTCTCGATGTCTGCCCGGACTTCGTGCACTGCCTGAACGCTCGCTCCTGCAAACGGCGGGACGCTGACGCGGATCCGGCCGGTCACCTGGTACGTCTTCTGGCCGAGGATAGTTCTGACCTTGCCCGACCGTTGAAATTCGAACTCGCGCTTCTGGCCCGCGAACAGTCGCGAATCTTGAGGCTCCAATCGGTACGTGCGATCCTTCGGGTTCAGCACCTGGAGGTCGGAGCTGCCACGTGGCACGAGCCTGACCGTCCCGTCGTCTAAGCCAAACATTCGGCCTGACAGCGTGCTTCGGACAGCCTGTCCGTCAGTGATGTACCGCACCTCCGCGCCGCCACCTGGCAGTTCCGATTCGAGGATTTGAAGGCTTTGTTCGGACACGTCCTGCCCTGGGAGCCGCTGGGCCTCAACCTTGACAAGCATCTCGACACCTGACGGCGCAGGTTGCCCCAGGATCACGACGGCTGACGACATCACGATGGCTATGGCGGCGATGAGCTTCATTGCGCGGTCCCTTCGACGCATCGGCTCGCTACCGGACGGCGTGGTCGGACGACGCGCACAAACTCCGGTCGTGGTTCAATGCGCCTTTGAACGACACGCGCGGTGACATGCAAGGAGATCACCGCCTCCAAGCTCCGGACGGACACGCCGCATTCCACGGCAGTGCCGCGTTGGCTCCGGCGCGGCGCGACGGCCGCTTGCGAAAAGCCGACACTTTGCCGGGAAACCGGCACTGACCTAATCGTGTTGCAAAGACGCCCGAACGAGCCCTGTCCTCCGCAATAATTGTCGGCTACCGTCCAAAGCCGCCCGACACCGTCACGTCGCCATTCGCTCAAGTCGATATTCGTGATGCAATCCACCGAGGATCGGCCTGGCGACGACTCGGTGCCCATCGGGGATGCGATGGCCACTCAGAGCCGGCAGTTGATCGCTCGGTATGTCGGGAATGCCGGGGCCCAGGCTAGGAAGAGATTCTCCGCCGCGGCTGAGGCGCTTGCTCGAGAGCGCTACATCTTGGCCGAGGACGCCTTCGTTGACATCGCCGTCTGGCGGGTTCCACGGTCCGTCAAGGGCTCGACACATCGGTTGAAGTACCGGTTGGCGCTCGTTGTCGCCGGCGAATGCGTGCTGCGGTACGACAACGAGACTGGAGAGGGCGATCACCGTCACGTCGGGGACGTCGAAACGCCATACTCGTTCAGCAGCTACAAGCAACTCCTCGCGGATTTCTGGACCGACGTCGACACATGGAGAAAACCACGATGAAGACTGTCACGCTGGACGTCGCCTCGCGCGAAGACGTGACGCAGCGCGCGCTCGAGGCATTCCGGGGCAAGAAGCAGCGCGCGCGAATCAGCTTCGCGACACCCGAGCTGCTCTGGAAAGTGCTCACGGCCAAACGCTGGGAGGTCCTGAAGGCCATGGCGGGGCAAGGACCGCTCACGATCCGCGAAGTCGCACGCCGAGTGGAACGCGACGTGAAAGCCGTACATGGCGATGTGCATGCGCTGCTCGCCGCCGGCCTGCTGGAGAGAACCGACAAGAACCAAGTGTCGTTTCCCTTTGAGGCGATTCGAGTTGAGTTCACGCTGCGAGCGGCCTGACTTCGCAAGCCATCAACATGCAGGCCCTGCGGCATGCGGCTTGCTGAGTATGTGGAAAGCCTCGCCGGTTCCGAGGACGGCGATGTCATTGCGACGCCATCTCGTCACCAGCCGCCGGAAACCCGGCAACTTGTGAGAGACTCGATTTACCGTTGCCACGGCACAAGGACGGTCTGGGCATGAGAGCGCTCGTTGAAGGCGGTTCCGGCCGTCCTTTCGCTGCCATTGATTTCGAGACAGCCGACCAGTGGCCTGACAGCGCGTGCGCAGTCGCTCTTGTCCGCGTCGAAAACCACCGAATTGTTCGCCGGATTCGCCATCTGATTCGGCCACCCCGGCAGGAGTTCGTGTTCACGCACATTCACAACATTGATTGGGATGACGTTGCTGGTGCTCCACGGTTTGAAGATCTCTGGCCGTCGTTGATCAAAGAGTTGCAAGGAGTGTCGTTTCTAGCCGCGCACAACGCTGGATTCGATCGCTCAGTGCTGGAACGGTGCTGTGACAGTGCCGGCTTCCGGTCGCCCGGTTACTCCTTCACGTGCACGATGCAGCTCGCCAGGTCCGTCTGGTCTATCTACCCGACGAAACTGCCGGATGTGTGTAATCGACTCGGCATCTCGCTTCGGCATCACGACCCCGTGTCTGACGCTGAAGCTTGCGCGAGAATTGTGATCGCTGGCGCGAGATGCGCCGGCTGCCGCGATGTGGCGGGCTGCGTGCCTGCGCACCATCGGTCCTGTTCGCGGGCTTGGCTCGATTGAACATTGGGCCGGCGCCGAGGCGCCCTCGGAACGCGCTTCCGAGGCGGCGGGTGTACAGATAGAGCCTGTGAGTGAGCCGCCAACGCCAAGCTGCTTAGTGGGGCTTCCGCTTCAGGAGCATTCGATGCGCGAAGACACGCGTACGCTCGTCCCATTCCGCGGCGTCCACGAGGGACGACCCTCCTGTGCCAACGGAGCGGGCGCAGGGAAAGGGCAATGTGCTGCGAAGCGAGATCAGGGGCGGGCGAAAGTCGTTGAATTTCCTGAGGGAAATGGCTCCTCAGCCTGGACTCGAACCAGGAACCCTCCGGTTAACAGGCGGAAAAAGAA
>JANOJK010000943.1:0-6962 GCA_031408165.1 Acidobacteriota bacterium
GGTGCAGTGCGTCGACCTGACGCGGACGGCGCTGCCGGAGGAGGTCGTCGCCGCCGCGCGGCTCGTGGCGTTCTACCTGCCGATGCACACCGCCACGCGTCTCGCGCTCCCCGTGATCGACCGCATCCGCGCGCTCAATCCCGCCGCGCACATCTGCGCGTATGGCCTGTATGCGCCGCTCAACGCCGCCATGCTCGGCGAGCACGGCGTGCAGACGGTGCTCGGCCCCGAGTTCGAGGGGGACCTGGTGAATCTGGTGACGTCGGTCTCTGGTCCCCCAGGAGGCCCGACGTTCAGGTCGGGCGTGATGGAACCTGGAACCTGGTCGTCCGAGTCCGCCCAACCTCAAGGCCGGGCCTACGGGTCGGCGATCGGGCGGGTGAAATTCATCACGCCCGATCGCACCGACCTGCCGCCGCTCTCGAAATACGCGTCGCTGCAGATCGGCGGCGAACGCAAGGTCGTCGGCTATACGGAAGCCACGCGCGGGTGCAAGCACCGATGCCGCCACTGTCCCATCGTCCCGGTGTACGACGGACGCTTCCGCGCCGTTCCGCGCGACGTCGTCATGGCGGACATCCGCGCGCAGGTGGCGGCCGGCGCGCAGCACATCACCTTCGGCGATCCGGACTTCTTCAACGGCCCGACGCATGCCCTCGCGATCGTGGACGCGCTCGCGCGCGAGTGCCCGGGTGTGACCTACGACGTGACGATCAAGGTCGAGCACCTCCGGCAGCAGGCCGCGGCGCTGCCCCGGCTCCGCGAGACCGGCTGCGTCTTCGTAACCTCCGCCGTCGAGTCGTTCGACGACGGGGTGCTGGGGAAGCTGGAAAAGGGACACACGTACGCGGACTTCGTGGAGGTCGTCCGCCACTGCCAGGCGATCGAGCTGACGCTGTCGCCCACCTTCGTGGCGTTCATGCCGTGGACGACGCTCGAGGGTTACTGCTGGACGCTGCAGGAGATCGAGCGCCTTGGTCTCGTGCCGTCCGTTTCGCCGATTCAGTACGCCATCCGCCTGCTGATTCCCCAGGGCTCGCGGATGCTGGAGCTCGCCGAGATCCGCGCGCTGGCGGGCGCCTTTGATCCGACATCGCTGACCCACGCGTGGCGCCATGACGATCCGCGCGTCGACGCGCTGCAGCGTGATCTCGAGCGGCTCGTCGGGTCGCGGCTGAACGCCCCTCGCGATGAGGTGTTCGGGCGGGTGTGGGAGATCGCCCATAGGGCGGCGGGCGTCCCGCCGCCGCCGCGCGCGCCACTCCTCTCGCGTGCGGCGATCCCGTACCTGAACGAACCTTGGTACTGTTGAGCGGAGCCCAGCACAGAGCAGGTGGCTCTGATATAGCAGAAGGCAGAAGGCAGAAGGCAGAAGGCAGAAGGCAGATGCGGGTTCTGGTTCTCTCCCATACGACCGGCTATCAGCTGCGGGCGTTCAACGACGCGGCGGAGGCGCTCGGGATCGAGCTGATCTTCGCGACGGACCGCTGCCACAGGCTGGACGACCCGTGGCAGGACCGTGCGATACCGGTGCGCTTTCACGATCTCGACGCCTCGCTGGCCGCGATCGTCGAGCGCGACGGGGGCCGTCATATCGATGGCGTGCTCGCCGTCGGCGATCGCCCGGTCGTCCTGGCCGCGCGCGCCGCGGCGGCGCTCGACCTGCCGTGGCACTCGGCCGCGGGCGCGCAGGCGAGCACGGACAAGCGTCTGTCCAGGGCCGCGCTGATGCGGGCCGGACTCCCGAGCCCGCGGTTCGTCGTCGTCCCCGCGCACGAGATGGCGGGGTCCGCAGCGGCGGTGATGGCGGAGTACCCCTGTGTGCTGAAGCCGATCGGCCTCTCCGGCAGCAGGGGCGTGATCCGGGCGGACACGCGCGCGGAATTCGCGGCCGCCTTCGACCGGATCCGCGCGCTCCTGGCGCGCCCGCAGGTGCGGGCCGCCCGCGCCGGCCTCGAGGATCAGATCCTCGTCGAGCGGTACATCGACGGGCGCGAGTTCGCCATCGAAGGCGTCCTGACGCGCGGCGCGCTCGAAATTTTTGCCGTGTTCGACAAACCCGATCCGATGGACGGGCCCTTCTTCGAAGAGACGATCTACGTCACCCCGTCCCGCGCGCCGGATGCCATGCAGGCGGACATCGTGGACCATGTGCGCCGCGCCGCCGAGGCGCTGGGCCTGTCGCACGGGCCGGTTCACGCCGAGTGCCGCGTCACGGCCGGCGGAGCGGTCCATGTCCTCGAAGTCGCGGCGAGGCCGATCGGTGGACTCTGTTCGCGAGTCCTGACCTTCGCCAGGGGTGCCGACCCTGCCGGGAGTGTGGCGGGCGCTTCACTGGAAGAGGTGCTGCTGCAGCACGCCCTCGGGCGCTCGATCCGGGGCTACGTGCGCGAGTCCGCGGCGGCCGCGGTGATGATGATCCCGATCCCGATGCGGGGCATTTACAAGGGGTTGGACGGGGAAACCGCTGCGCGCGCCGTCGCCGGCGTCACCGACATCCGTATCACCGCGAAGGTCGGGCAACTGCTGGAGACGCTGCCCGAAGCGGGCAGCTACCTGGGATTCATCTTTGCGCGCGGACCGACCCCCGAGTCCGCGGAGGGGTCAGTCAGGAAGGCTCACGCCGCATGTGCGTTCGACATAGGTCGCGAGGTGACCGTGAAAAGCGTGTGACGTACGCCGCCGGTTGTCGCGAGCCCGGTCCTGCTCCGAACAACGAACTGCAAACGACCCGGTCGCCTATTGTTTTCCCTGCGCCGGCGGCACATAGCCGGGCGGCAAGGCGGCCCCTTCGCCAAAGAAAAAATCCTCCATGTGTTTCGCGACGAGCTGCTGGGCCTCTTTCTGCCACGGCATCAGGCGGTACTCGTTGAGGATCATCTTCATCCGCTCCTCCCAGAGCTTCCATCCTTCGGCCGAAATGCTCTCGAACACCCGCTGGCCGAGCTCGCCGGGCCAGGGGGGGGTGTCGAGGCCCGGAAGTTCGCGCTGGAGTTTCTTGCAGAACACGGTGCGGGAGGCCATTCCCCCATGCTAATTCAAAACCGGCGGCAGGCACCGCCTGTATTGGTAATCGTGAACCTGTGTAGCGATTTCGTCCATCCCCATTGGACGCATTGACGACCGCCTCCCTATTTCCAATTTTTACAGTCACTTCCGGACCATCCGGCACATTACCCGAGCCGCCGGGCTGGCATAGGGTTTGAACTAGAGCCCGTCGGTAGAACTGTGTGATGGCGCCGCAAACACAAGGACCGGAACCGTCAAAGGAAGCACCCGAGGTGCCTGTGACGCCCCCCACCGAACCACCACCTGCGCCCGTTCAGGACCCGCCGGCGGAGCCCGACACCTCACCCTACGTGGTGCGCGGGGCCCGGCCGTCGAGCCCATGGGGTAACATGATGAAGATGTTGCAAAGGACCGCACGATGATCAACGGAGAGCGCAAGGAACGTCGCGGCTTCGCCTCGATGTCCCCGGAAAAGCAGCGCGAGATCGCCAGCAAAGGCGGTCGTGCCGCGCATCAGAAGGGCACCGCTCACGAGTGGACCTCGGACGAGGCCCGGAACGCCGGCCGCAAGGGCGGCCAGATCAGCCGCGGCGGGCGCGGCCGGCTCAACGAGCCGACCGACATCCCGGCCGGGCCTTCGGCCGTGGCGATCGCCGACTAGGCGTCGCGAAAGCGTGGCCGGGCGTCACGGGCCCGGCAGTGGAATGTTTGGAGGCAGTGCAGTGCGTATGTTGAGGAATCGGTTCATGTTTGCCGCCGTGTTGACGCTGGCCGTTACGTCGAGCGTCGCGGCCCAGACGTCCACGGGGACGACACCCACCCAGACAACCCAGACGACGCCGGCGGGGAGCACGATGGCGTCCGACGAGGTCCAGACCCGTCCCGCGACGACGACTTTCATGGGCGACACCGGGCTCTGGTACGTGCCGACCGGCGAGGTCCTGCCGCGCAAGAAATGGTCGTTGAGCGCCTATCGCGTCAATTTCGACGACAATCAGGGCTTCACTGACGTGTCGAACTGGCCGCTGACCTTCGGGTTCGGCCTGGCGGATCGTGCGGAAATCTTCGGATCCTGGGTGCTGGTCAACCGCATCGACCGCGACATCCGCCCGCTGTTCCTCACTTCGATCCCCCGCGCCGGCGGTGTCGTACCCCAGCACCCGCTGATGAACAATACGTGGAACGGCAGCAACCTCGGCGACCTCTGGCTGGGCGCCAAGGTGAACCTCACCTCCCAGTGGCGGCAGCAGCCAGCCGCTTTCGCGCTGAGGGGCCTGGTGAAGGTGCCGGTCGGCGATGAGAAGAGCGGCGCGAGCAGCGGCAAGGCGGACTTCGCCTTCGACGCGATCCTGAGCAAGGAATTCAACGAGCGCGTCGAGTTCTCCGGCTATGGCGGCTACATCGTCCGCGGCAGCCCCGACCAGGTCGAGACGACCAACGGCTTCCGCTGGGGTCTCGGCGCCGGGATGCCGAGCCGCAAGTCGCTTCGCCTGACGGCAGAAGTCGACGGCGAGCTCTACTCAGACGACCGCCTGCGCACCAACCAGCTCATGCTCGCGACCGACGGATCCTTCCTGCCGATCGGCTTCGAATCCGACGTGAAGAACCCGGTGAATTTCAACCTTGGCCTCACTTGGCAGGGGCAGAACGGCATCTTCGCGGGCCTTGGCTGGACCTATCGCTTCACGGTGGACAAGCGCGAGGAATACCTCGGGCAGTACACCAACGGCGCCGGAGACCGGATGGACATCGTCGGCCGTATCGGGTTCCACCCGGGCGTGCGCATATATGTCGCGCCGCCGCCGCCGCCCCCGCCGCCTCCTCCCCCGCCCCCTCCGGCGCACGATCTCTCCGTCAAGGCGGCCTGCAACCCGTGCACGGTCGAAGTGGGCAAGACCTCGACGCTCAGCGCCGTCGCGAACGATTCGACCGGCTGCAGCGTGACCTACTCGTGGAGCGCGCCCACGGGCACGTTTACGAATCCGCGCACGCAGAACACGCCCTGGACGGCGCCGGCGCAGACCGGCCCGGTGCCCGTGACCGTGACGGTGACCTGCCCGACCGATGGGAAAACGGCGAGCGACCAGGTGACCATCCAGGTCGTCGCGGCGCCCGTCGTCGCGCCGATCGTCTTCGAGGACGTGCACTTCGACTTCGACCGCTACAGCTTGCGTCCCGAAGCGGTTCGCACGCTCGACGAGGCGGTCGCGGTGCTTCAGAAGAACCCGGATGTGCGGGTCGAGCTCGAAGGGCACACCTGCAACATCGGGACGGCGGAGTACAACCTCGCGCTCGGTGAGCGCCGGTCGACGTCAGTCCGTGAGTACCTGATTAGCCGCGGCATCAACGCCAGCCGCTTTACGACGGTCAGCTACGGGGAAGAGCGGCCGAAGTACGACAACGCACGCGAGGAGACTCGCCGCCTCAACCGGCGCGCCGCGCTCGTCGTCCGCTTGACCCGGTAGTCCGATCAGCAGTAAGCAGGGTGCAGTTCGTGGCGGGGGAAACCGCTCGGGCTGCACCCTGTGAACCGCACATAAAGGAGTCCGCATGCGGTTCATCAACATGTACCTGGTCGGGTACTTCATCCTTCTCATCGGTGCGGTCGCCGCGCTCTGGTACGGGGGCGTGCTCCAGCACGTGTCTGCTGTCTGGGTGATCATTGGCCTCGTCATCGCCGTCGGGCTCGGAATCATGCTCTCGGTATCCAGCGGAAAACCGGAAATCACCCGCGAGTAAATCCGGCGCCCCACTTGGCACGTTGTGTGGTTGCACCTCATCACGTGCCTCTCTCTTTCTACCGCCTTTGCCTTCCAGCTATCCTCCTATGCCTGTTCGCCGCCCTCAGCGGCTGCATTGAAGGCAAGGGGGCGGTCCGGGTTTCCTCACTGAAATTCAACGGAGTGAAGGCGGTCAAGGCCGGACAGCTCAAGTCCGTCCTGGCGACGGCCCAGAGCTCGAAGCTGCCGTGGGGCGAGAAGCACTTTTTCAGGAGAGAGCAGTTCGAGGCCGACCTGAAACGGATTGCGGCCTTCTACAAGGACCGTGGGTATCCGGATGCCAAGGTGACGTCGTTCGACGTCAAACTGAATGACGCGCAGGACGCCGTCGATGTGATTGTGAACATCGACGAAGGGGCCCCGGTGCTGGTGGAGCTGGTGGAATACCTGGGCTTCGAAAGCGTCCCGGCCGCCCGATTGGCCGATCTCCGCAGCCGCGGGGCGCTGCACGGCGGCGCGCCGCTCGACCGGGCGCTCGCGCAGGCGTTGCGCGAGAGCGCGCTCGACGAGGTCAAGGACAACGGATTTCCCTATGCGACCGTGCGCCTGACGGAGCGCCCCGGCCAGAACGATCGATCGCGGGTGCTGACGCTGACGGCGGTCCCCGGTACGCTGGCACGGTACGGCAACATCGAAGTGACCGGCAACACCACCGTCAGCGACACTGTCGTGAAGCGACAGCTCATGTTCCGGCCCAACTGGCGCTACCGCCTCAGCCAGGTCCAGGAGAGTCAGCGCAAGCTCTACGGCCTCGAGACCTTCCAGTTCGCGAACATCGAGCCGGAGCTGGAGGAAGGCGCGCAGCCCGGGATCGTGCCGGTCAAGGTGACGGTGATCGAGGGCAAGCATCGCAAGGTGAACTTCGGCGTCGGCTTCGGGACCGAGGAAAAGGGGCGCGTGTCCGCGGACTGGCGCCACGTCAACTTCTTCGGCGGCGCCAGGACCATGCAGCTCCAGGGGAACTACTCGGCGCTCAGCAAGGGGGGACGGGCGATTTTCCGGCAGCCCGCCGTGCTTGGCGCGCGGACCAATCTGTTGCTGACCGGACAATCGTGGCACCGCAACGAGCCGGCCTATACGCTCAATACCAACGGCGGCAAGGTCACGCTCGAGCGCACCCTGGCGAGGGGCGGACCATTCTCCCGGCGGTCCGGCACCACGTCGATGTCGCTG
>JANOJK010000969.1:0-2874 GCA_031408165.1 Acidobacteriota bacterium
TTCTTTCTGTTTCGAGTGAGTTGGTGGGTCTTGGCGTCCTATTTCGTGCTGAGGCTCAGGCCGAACAGGACGTAGTTGATGGTCTTGAGTCCGTCAGTGCGCTCCCATAGATGGGAGGGCTGAAAGGCCACGTGCTTCACCAGTGGCACCGTGACGCCCGTCCACACCCGATCCTTGTTCCACCCGCCGTTCCGGTGCTCGAAATAGGCTTCGTAGGACGCGAAGGGCTTCCAGACACGGCTTCCGACCTTGAGGGGGTGCGCCACCCCGATTCGGCCGCGATATCGGTTGGCGTCATCGGCGGACGCTGGACGAAACCGTCTGACGTACATGTTGCGAGCGGTGATCTCCAGCTTGCGGACGGAAAACGCGGCGGTCCCGTCGATCCTGAACTGGTGCTCGTCGTAGCTGTCCGCGAACGCGCCCGGCACATTCGCGAGTTCATCGAGCGCGCTTGCGGGAAGCGAGTAATACAGGTAGCTGGGAGTAATCGTCAGAAACTTCGTCGCGCGAATAGGAACGTCAATCTGCGCGGAGGGCACGTCCAGCTTGCCGATATAGAAGCCGTACAGCTTGAGATCGAGCCGGCGCGGTCCCGGAACGACGAGCGCGAGCCACGGCGAGGGGGCCGCGACCGAACCAGCGCCGACATCGGCAGCTGGTGCGTCGACTTCCTGGGCCACGCACGGCGCCGCAAGCAAGGTCAGACCGAGTAGCGGAACCCCCAGCACAAGACGCAGCGCCAGTCTCTTGAAACGTTGCATGTTCCCTCTCCACTAAATCGCGATCAGAACGATCGTCGACGTCACACGACGGGAGAGATGGCAACGGCAGTACCAGCGTGCGATGCTCGCGAACACGCCAGAATGCGCCTGTTTCGTCGCGGTCGCGGCGCGCACGACTGTGTGTTTTCGCGCGGTGCGTGCGGGAACACGCGACCGCTGTCAAGAAAGAGTGGCGTGCTTCGGTGCCGGGCGGCGGCATCACCCTTGCCCTGTCGGTGGCGCACGGCACCCGAGCGCCTCGAGTCACCGAATGCGGATCTACATGGACAGGAGAAAGTGAAGATGACACGGCACAAGTTCACAACGATTCTGGGCGTCGTGCTCGCATTGGCGGGCGTGGCCAGGCCAGGACTGGCGCAAACCCCGGCGACAAACGGCAGCCAGCCGCCAGGGGATCAGTCTGCCGCCGCACTGGCGCAGCAGGCGAGTAACCCGTTGGCCAGTAACTGGGCGCTGCAGCTACAGCAGAACAACAACCGGACTGAGATGCCGCGCGGTGACGATCGCACTCGGGTGCAGAGCAATCTGCTGTTCCAGCCGTTGGTCAGTCTGAGGCTGACCGAGACGCAGGGGCTGATTATCCGTCCCGTCGTGACAATCGTGAATTCCGTCCCCCATTTCGATCAGCGCGGGCAGGATGAACGGACCGCCGCGTTCGGCGACACCGTTCTCGCATTTGCGTTGCCGCGTTCGCTCCTCGGCGGCCGGCTCCTGGTCGCCGCGGGTCCGACGTTCATTTTGCCGACGGCATCGAAGGATCTGCTCAGCCAGGACACATGGCAGCTGGGACCTGATGCGGGAGCCGTGTTGCTCGGTAAACACTTCATCACCTATGCCTTCGTACAGCAATGGTTCAAGATCGGCGGCGACGGCCGTGACACCAACCAGATGAACGGCACGTTCAACTTCACGTACTTGTTCGACAACGGGTGGACCATAGGGACGCAGCCGAGCCTCTCGGTGGATTGGGAGGCGCGCGAAGGTGAGCGAGGGACGTTCGGGGCGGGGCCACAGGTGGGCAAGATGTGCAAATGCGGAGGCTTGCCGACGCTGATCCAGCTGCAGGCTCAGTACTATCCGATTCGTCCAAGCATCGCGGGTCCGAAGTGGAACATTCAGCTGCAAGTGACGCCGACGATCCCGGCCCTCGTCAAAAAAGCGCTGTTCTGACTGTGGCCAGTCATGCATAGCTCAACCAACGTGCTGGCAATCGCGGGGGACATCAGTCTCTTCGGACTGCGGGCGGTCACCGATGCCTTCCGCCGCCCCTTCGAAGTCGCTCAGATCCGACGGCAGCTCGCCGAAGTCGGGTCGAGCTCTCTTCCCCTTATCGTGGCGTCCGGTTTTGCGCTGGGGGCGGTCCTGACGCTGCACACGCGCGGGACCCTTGTCACTTTCGGCGCCACCGCGTGGATTCCGACGGTCCAGGCACTGGCATTCTTCATCGAGATCGGTCCACTTGTCACCGGTCTGCTGGTGGCGGGCCGGGTTGGTTCCGGTATCGGGGCAGTTCTGTCCAACATGAGGGCGACCGAACAAATCGATGCGATCGAATCACTGTCGGTCGACTCGTTCAAGTTTCTGGTCGTGCCCCGCATCGTCGCGTGCACGCTCGCGCTGCCGCTCCTGACGCTCTTCCTGGATTTCTCCGCCCTGCTCGGAGGCTTCGTCTCGGAATATGCCGCGTCACGGCTGTCCTTTGAGCTCTACATCTCGCGGGCGTTTTCCGCCGTCGAGTGGTCGAACTTCTATCCGCCGACGCTGAAGACGGCCGTCTTCGGATTCGCGATCGGCACCATCTCCTCGTTTCTCGGCTACACCACCGACGAAGGCGCGGACGGCGTGGGACGCGCGGCGACCAGAGGCGTGGTGATGTCGTCCCTGGCGATCATCTTTCTGGATGTGCTGTTGATCAAGTTCATCTTCTTCATCTTTCCGGAGACGGCGGCACTATGACCGGCGGTCCCATGGTGGCCCTGCAACGCGTGTCGATGTCCTTCGGCGAAAGGCCGATTCTCCGGGACGTGTCGTTTCAGGTTGGCGCGGGGGAAGCTCTGTGCATTCTGGGCCGCAGCGGGACCGGCAAGAG
>JANOJK010001052.1:0-2204 GCA_031408165.1 Acidobacteriota bacterium
GAGCCGTTCGGCCAGGCGAAGCGGGTGACGGCCGACACGCGCCGTCCGATTCCGGCGTTCTTCTGGAGCCGCGACAGCAAGTACATCCTGTTCGTCCAGGACCAGGGGGGCGACGAGAACTTCAACGTCTACGCGGTGAACCCCGCGGACGCGCCCGACGCCGGCGCGCAGGTGCCCAAGGCGCGCAACCTCACTGAGGCGAAGAGTGTGCGGGCGGCAATCTACGACGTGCCGCGCCACGATCCCGACGTGATCTATGTCGGTCTCAACGATCGCGACGCCGCGTGGCACGACTTGTACGAGGTGAAGATCTCGACCGGCGCGCGAAAGCTTCTTCGGAAGAACACCGACAAGATCGCCAGCTGGGTCATGGACCGCGTTGGCAAGCCGCGGCTCGCGCTGCGCACGGCCGACAATGGCGACACCGAGATCCTGCGCATCACCGACGCCGGCTTCGAGGAGGTCTATCGCTGCGGTGTGTTCGAAACGTGTGGCCCTCTGCAGTTCCATATCGACAACGCGCGGGTGTACATGGAGACCAACCGCGGCGAACCGGACTTGACGCGCCTGGTGCTGTTCAATCCGGACACGAAGCAGGAGGAGGTCGTCGAATCTGATCCGCAGAACGAGGCGGACTTCGGCACCGCGATTTTCTCCGAGAAGACCGACGAGCTCGTGGGCACGAACTACGTGGGCGACAGGACGCGCACGTATTTTCGTGACAAGTCGTACGAAGCCGATTTCGAGCAGATCAGGAAGAAGCTGCCCGGCAGGGAGGTCGGGATCGCGGGCAGCACCTCCGACGATCGCAAATGGATGATCGTGGCGTCGGGCGACACGGAGCCGGGCGAGCGCTACATCTTCGACCGCGACGCGAAGTCGCTGACGAAACAGTACCAGGTGTTCGAGAAGCTGCCGCGGCAGCAACTCGCGAGCACGAAGCCGATTCGCTACAAGTCAACCGACGGCCTCGAGATTCCTGGCTACCTCACGCTGCCGAAGGGACCGGCGCCGAAGAATCTGCCGCTGCTGGTCATCCCGCACGGCGGCCCATGGGCGCGCGACACGTTCGGGTACAACCCGCTCGCGCAGTTCTTCGCCAACCGCGGCTACGCGGTCCTGGCGCCCAACTTCCGCGGCTCCACCGGGTACGGCAAGAAGTTCCTCAACGCCGGCAACAACGAGTGGGGCGGCCGGATGCAGGACGACATCACCCTCGGCGTGAAGCACCTGGTCGGCCAGGGCATCGCCGATCCGAAACGCGTCGCCATTCTCGGCGGCTCCTACGGCGGCTACGCGACCCTTGCCGGTGTCGCCTTCACCCCCGATGTCTACGCGGCGGGCGTCTCCATCGTCGGACCGTCCAACCTCCTGACGCTGCTCGAGTCGATTCCGCCGTACTGGGAGGCGGGCCGCAAGATGTTCCACATGCGGATGGGGGACCCGACGACGGCCGAGGGGAAGAAGCAGCTCGAGCGGCAGTCGCCCCTCAACTCCGCGGCGAAGATCAAGACGCCCCTCCTCGTCGTGCAGGGCGCCAACGACCCGCGCGTGAAGAAAGCCGAATCCGATCAGATCGTCATCGCGCTGCGCGACCGCAAGTTCCCGGTCGAGTACATCGTCGCGCCCGACGAGGGGCACGGGTTCCAGCGCCCCGTCAACAACATGGCGATGTATGCCGCGATCGAGAAGTTCCTGTGGAAGCACGTGGGCACGCGCTATCAGGAATCGCTGCCCCGTGAAGTCTCCACCCGGCTGAGAGAGATCACCGTCGATCCGGCCAGCGTCACGCTGACGAAGGCCGTCAACGCGGCGGCGGTGGCGCTGCCGGCGGTGTCGCAGCCGCTGGAGATGGCGCCCGCAACCTACAACGTGACCATCGCCCTCGGTGCCCAGTCGATGAAGATGGAGTCGACCAACACGGTGACCGACGCGGGAGGCACGCTCACGGTGACGGAAACGATGAAGACGCCGCAGGGGGAGGTGTCGGACGTGTCCGTGATCGACAAGACCACCCTCGCGGTGCGCTCGCGTGACATCAAGCAGGGACCGATGGTGTTGACGCTGAACTTTGATGGCGCGAAGGCCACCGGCACGGGGGCGATGGGCGGGCCCCCGCAGCCGATCGCCGTCAACGTGGGCGGTCCGCTCTTCGCCGACGGCCCCGCCGCGTTCCGCTCAATCGCCGCGCTGCCGCTGAAGGA
>JANOJK010001084.1:0-3094 GCA_031408165.1 Acidobacteriota bacterium
GTTCCCTCCCAGGGCCTTGTCGAAATGCGCGAGGGCTGCCGAGGCGTCCTTGCGGGCAAGGCCGGCATATCCAAGCCCCGCTTCCGCCGGATAGAACGCCGGCGCCTCTTTGAGGATGGCGGTGAAGTCGCGCTCGGCGGCCTTGGCGTCGCCGGATTGCAGGACCTGCCAGGCCGCACGATGGCGATCGAGCACGGCCGCCGGCGCGAGGTCTCCGGCCGCGGCGGGAAACACGAAGTCCGCGAACGTGGGCGCTCCCGCGGCCGCCGGCAGCGCGACGGGCTTCTTCGCGCACGACGCGACGAGGGCGACGGCCATGACGGCGACGAGCGCCCACGCAGCCCGTGGTGCAAGTCCGGCGTCGCACCGGGGCGGGCGAGGCGCCCCGGTGGCAAGGCGCGACGACCGAGAATACCGGGAGTATTTGAAGGAGGAGCAACGCCGCCAGCGGGGATGCATCGCCCGCCGAATGCAGCCGGACCTGCACCACGGGCTGCTAGGCGCGCGCACGGGCGTCGGTCCTCTGAAATGTGTCGAGCAGCCGCTTGGGCAACTCGGCTTCGACGGTCATGCCGCTGTCGGAGGTGACGTGCCGGAGGATCCGTCCGAAGCGATAGAGCTGTGAAATCTGCTCGCGGTCCCCCTCGTCGTGCGGATCGAACTCGAACGTGACCCTGACGGTGTCGAGCGCGAGGCGCGTTTCCATCGCGGCAATCACCTCGTCACGCCCCTCGCCGGTCAGCGCCGACACGGTCAACGCGGCCGGGTGCAGCGCGGCGAGGCGCGCGCGCTCGGCGTCGCTCAGCTGATCGGCCTTGTTGAAGACGTCGACGGAAGGCACGCGGGTGGCGCCGACCTCGGCCAGGACCGTCAGCACCGCGGCAATCCGCCGGTCGCGATCGGGGGCGGCGGCGTCGATGACGTGCAGGAGCAGGTCCGCCTCGGCGACCTCCTCGAGCGTGGCACGAAACGCCGCCACGAGCGAGTGCGGGAGGCGATCGATGAACCCGACGGTGTCCGACACGAGCAGCTCGCGGCGATCGGGCAGCTTCACCCGCCGGACGAGCGGATCGAGCGTCACAAACAGCGCGTTCGACGCGACGGCGTCGCCGCCCGTCAGGGAATTGAAGAGCGTCGTCTTTCCGGCGTTCGTATAGCCGACGAGCGCGACGGTTGGCACGGCCGCCTTGTGCCGGCGCTCGCGGAGCTGCGACCGGCGCCGCCGCACGGTGTCGATTTCCTTGGAGAGGATGCTGATCCGATGGCGGATGCGCCGGCGGTCGGTCTCCAGTTTCGTTTCGCCCGGCCCGAGCGTGCCGATGCCGCCCCCCTGGCGCGACAGCGCGTCGCTGGATCCGACGAGGCGCGGCATCAGGTACTGCAGCTGGGCGAGCTCGACCTGGAGCTTGCCTTCCCGCGTGCGCGCGCGGTGCGCGAAAATGTCGAGAATGAGCTGCGTGCGATCGACGACCTTCCGATCGAGCGCGGCCTCGAGGTTGCGCAACTGGGCCGGCGAGAGCTCGTTGTCGAAGATGATCGTGTCGACGCGCGCCTCGCTGGCGGCGGCGGCGAGCATCGCCACCTTGCCCTTGCCGAGGAACGTGGCGGGATCGGGGCGGGCGCGCTCCTGCTGCACGCGCAGCACGGTGTCGGCGCCGGCGGCCGACGCGAGGCCCGCCAGCTCGTCGAGCGCATGTTCGGGATCGAAGTGCTTGGGCGAGCCGTTGAAGAGACCAACGAGCGCGGCACGCTCGCGCGGGTTCACGGGCATGTCGAGCTGTTCCGCGCCTTGCGCGGCATCACGTGAGAACTGTTCAGCGCAGTCCGCGTGGTCAGCGGCATCACTGCAGGGATTTTAGCACGCGATCCCACGGCACGGCGCCCGCCCTGACGAGCGCGACCACACGCGCCGAGGCGTCCACGATGGTCGACGGCGGGCCGCCGCGAGACGGTCCCGCGTCCAGGATCGCATCCACGTCGGGCAGCGCCGCCGCGACCGCGTCCGGCGTCGCCGCGGCCGCCGCCCCGGATCGGTTCGCGCTCGTGGCCGTCACGCAGAAGCCGGTGTCTCGCGCGAACGCCGTGGCGACCACGGAATCGGGAATCCGCACCCCGACCGTGCCGCCGCCCGCCAGCGTTTCGCGCGCCAGGATCGGCCGGGCGCGGAGCACGATCGTCAGCGGTCCGGGCCACCAGCGCGCGGCGAGGCGCTCCGCCTCGGGCGTCATGTCCCCAACGGCCCGCGCGTGCACCGCGTCCGCCGCGATCAGCGTGAGCGCCGACCCCTCGGGCCTCCCCTTCAACTCGTACAGCCGCCGCACGGCCGCCGCGTTGCGTGGGTCCACCGCGAGTCCGTACAGCGTGTCGGTCGGATACGCGACGATCAACCCCGCGCGCACCATCTCCGCCGCCTCGCGGATCACCGCGGGGTCGGGGCCGAGGGGATCGACCTGGAGGGTGAGAGGCATGGAACCATCATTATGAGTGATCGCGGGTCACGATCTCTCGCGGAGGGCGCGGACACGCCGAGGGCGCAAGGACGAGTTTCTTGAAGAACTGACTCGGCGCTCGGCTTCCCGGCGACCCCTGCGCGAGATAGTACGGTGACTGGCAGCCACCACCACCCCGCTGAGTTACGAATTTTGGGGTACTCGGCGCGTGTCACGATCTCTCGCGGAGGGCGCGGACACGCAGAGGGCGCGAAGACGAGTTTCTCGAAGAACTGACTCGGCGCTCGGCTTCCCTTTGACCTCTGCGGGAGATCGTACGTGACAGGCAGCCGCGACCACCCGCCGCGCTACACGTTTTCCGGTACCGGTTCGTCGGCCGGCGTGTTCGACGCCTTGTCACCATCACCACCCAATCGGCGCACCGCGATCGCCAGCGCGCCGAGGGCGACGGCGTCCAGCGCGAAGACGGCGCGGATCGACGTCGCGGCGAGCAGACCGCAGACAACGGGGCTGACCGCGAGACCGATGAGCGAAGCAGTCGTCAGCAGGCCGAAACCCGCGCCGCGAACGTTCGCCGGGATGACGGCCGCCGCCGCGGTGTAGGCCGCGGTCGTCCCGACGCCGATCGCGAGGCCGAAGAGCGG